>DASQDA010000766.1:0-2065 GCA_035634435.1 Polyangiaceae bacterium | reverse complement strand
TCGCGTGCACCGTCGTGGAGTCGAAGCCAGTCGTCGTCGGCAAGCGCACCAAGGAAAAGGACGGCTACGACGCCCTCATCCTTGGCGTCGAGGAACGCAAAGACAAGCACCTGAACAAGCCGTTGGCGGGCTTTTTCAAGAAGGCCAACGTGAGCGCCAAGCGCAACCTGCGCGAGTTCCGCTGTTCGGCGGAGTACGCGAGCGGCTTCGAGATTGGCCACGAGATGAAGCTCGAGCAGATCTTCGAGGAGGGTCAGTTCGTGGACGTCCAGGGCGTCACTCGCGGCCATGGCTTCTCGGGCGTGGTCGTGCGCCACAACTTTGCCGGCAACATTCAGACGCACGGTACCCACGAATACCGTCGGCACGGCGGCTCCATCGGAACCCGCATGACTCCCGGCCGCGTCAAGCCGGGCATGAAAATGCCGGGCCAGCACGGCAACGTCACCTTCAGCGTGCTCAGCCAGCGCGTCGTCAAGATCGTGCCTGAAGAGAGCCTGATCTTGATCCGGGGCGGCGTGCCGGGCGCTCGCGACTCGCTCGTTGTCGTGCGCGGCGCCAACCGCCGCAACGGCGGCAAGCCGAAGCCGAAGAAGTAAGCAGGCGCGGAGCGGCAGGTCCATTGCCGCTCCGGTGCGGCCTCCGGAGACGCGGCCCCCTGACGCACGCACCACTGGTACACTGACCCCGTGCGTGGTTCGCCGTTTCGAGCGTGGCTCGAGGAGCGCGTTCTCGTCGCTGACGATGACTGGCTGGTCGTCGACAAGCCGAGCGGTTTCGTGCCTCGAGCCGTCGACGCGCGGGACGCTTGCGACGTGGTCTCGCGGCTCCAGGCCCACCTCACGTCCGCCGGCCGAAACGCTTACCTGGGGGCGTGCCCCAGGCTCCACGCGGCAAGCTCTGGCGTCCTACCGTTCGTGCGCCGGCCTGAGCTCGACGCCGACGTCAGCTCCGAGCTGGCGACAGGCAAGCTGCGCGAACGTTATCTGGCCGCTATTGAAATCGGCAGCCGCTCGGCGCTGGCACGGCAGCAAACGCTATCCCTCGAGCATCGCTTGCAGGGCGTCGGCGAGAGCCTGCGGGTAGCGCGCTCCGGCGGCTCGCTCCACCGGACGAGCTGTAAAGTGCTCGAGCGGCGCGGCACGCGCGCGATCGTCGAGCTTGCGCCGCGTACGGGCGGCGCCTTGGAGCTCTGCGCGCAGCTGGCCGGCTCCGATGCGCCGGTGGCGGGCGATCGCGCGGGTGGCGGAGCGTTCATGCCGCGAGTGTTGATGCACCGCCACAGCGTGGAGCTGGCAGGGCGGCGCTTCGCGAGCCCAATGCCCGCGCTGATGCGCCAATGGTTGGCGGGAGATGCAACGGCGCTCGGCGCAGGCGACGAGCTCGCGCGGCGCGTGCGCGACGCTGCTTGCCGCCGGTATCCTTTGCTGGCGAGCACCCAGGCATTGCGTTGGATCAACGGTGAAGGCGACGAGCTCGCAGGGGTGGTCGTGGACTGGTACGCGGGTTACGCCACGCTTTCCACGTCCAGCGACGAGGCCTTCGAGCGCCGCGAGGAGCTTGCGGCGCGGCTCCACGAGGAAGGAGCGGAAGGCGTTTACCTGAAGGTTCGTGCGCGCGTCGATCTGCGGCGGGTGAACCACATCGAGCTCGCCCCCCCGCTACCTGTCGCGGGTCAGGCAGCGGCGGAGCGCCTGGAGGTACGAGAGCCGGCTCTGCGCGCCTGGGTGTTCCTGGGTGACGGGCTCTCCAGTGGCTTGTTCCTCGATCAGCGGGACAACCGCCAGCGGGTGCGACAGGTCGCCGCCGGCACACGCGTGCTGAACCTTTTTTCGTACACGTGCTCTTTCAGCGTGGCCGCTGCGTTGGGCGGAGCCACGCACGTCACCAGTGTCGATCTGTCCAAGCGCGCGCTCCGCCGCGGTGAACGAAACTTCGCCCTCAATGGCCTCGATCCGCAGCAGCATGCCTTCGTCCAGCTCGATGCCTTGCGTTTCCTGGAGCGCGGCCGAACGCGCCGCGAGCGTTTCGATCTGGTGGTGCTCGACCCGCCGAGCTTCTCCTC
>DASQDA010000765.1:0-4073 GCA_035634435.1 Polyangiaceae bacterium | reverse complement strand
CGATCGCGTCGGTCCGGAACAGCCGCGCGGAGACGTCTCGATCTTCGGTGCCGACGTGCGGATGACCGGTGGACGTTTCGGTCATCTCTACGCTGGCGTGGCGCACACCTCGGCGGACACCGCACGCGGGATTTCCGGAGTGGTGCGTGTGCTCGACGCACCCGGTGGCCTGGGGCTGATGCGCAACTACCTGGGACCCAACAGCGAGGGCACGGGTGAGCTTCTCACCTTCGGCGCCGAGTACACCCTGAGCCTCGGCACACTGCTACGTTACCCCGCGGGGTTCGAAGGCAACGGCCCGGATCTGTTGGCCAGCGTCTTCGGCATCACCACGGGGGTCACGAGCCCCAACGAGCCCCAATGGGACGACGTGCAGAAGCTCAAGTACGGCACCGAGCTCACCTATTCGATGCTTTCCTGGTTTGCGGCAGGGGGCCGCTACGACCGCGTGATCCCGGACACGGATGACGCCACGCGCACCCACGCCATTGCGACGCTGCGGACGATCTTCCGAACCAACTGGAACGCACGCGATCAGGTGGTGCTGCAGTACTCTCACTTCTTCACCGGGTCGGGCAGTGTCGTGGTGGATGGTTATCCTCCGGCGCCCGACCCAACCATCGAACCCGACGCTCACGTGGTCAGCTTGGCCGCGAGCATGTGGTGGTGAGCGTGTCGCGCACTTTCGCCACGCGCTTGAGCCTCGTCCTGGCCTGCGCAGTCGTTGGGTGCGGCGGGAGCGGAGGCGAACGACCGGACCCCTCTGCCAGGGAGGTCGAGGGACGTGACCCCTGTCGAGAAGCCAGCGCGCTCGAGCTTCAGATGATTGAAGACTTCGAGTTCCGTGCCGCTCCGGATTGGTGGGTGAGCACGGATGCCACGCCGGGAGCAGAGCTCGAGCCTGCGCTCCGCAAGTCGCCGACCGCGACGGAGATCGCCGGCGGGCGTTGTGGGAGCAGCCGCTATGCCCTGCGCTTGCAGGCGCGGGGCCTCGAGATTTACGGTGGAGCTTTCGGCGTCAATTTCTTTCGCGCCGCAGAAGACGCTTCGGCCTGGGACGGCATTGCGTTCTGGGCGCGGCGGGGCAGCGATTCGGGCCGCTCGCTGTTCGTCGCGGTCAGCGACAAATACACGGACGAGAGCGCGGGAGCGGCGCTGCACCCCGATGGCCTGCCTTTCTGCTCGGATCAGACGGAGAGCTTGACTGAGAAGTGCGACCGCTTCGGCGCTGGCGTTGGCCTGGGGCTCGAGTGGCGTCACTACTTGCTGCGCTTCGAAAACATGTCGCAACGCGGCTTCGGCAAGGTTGCTCCCGAGCTCGACCAGCAAAACCTCTTGGGCCTCAGCTTCGGCTTCGAGGTCGGCGACTGGGACATCTGGGTCGACGACGTGGCCTTCTTCCGACGGGGGACAGAATAGGAACCAGATGAGCGCACCCCAAAGAAATGACCGACCTGCCCCATCGAAAGCCGAAAGCGAGCGGGCGCGCGCGCCGAACGTGACGGCTCCGCGCAGCCTGGGTCCCTACGTCGTCCGCCACGCTGGCAACCCCATCCTCCAGGGCTCCGCGTTTCCGGAGCGCTCGGGCATCGTTCGCGTGTTCAACTCGGGCATCATTCGCTTTCGTGACCGCTACATCATGGCGTGCCGGGCGGAAGATCGCGCTCTCCGCAATTATATCTGGCTTGCGGACAGCCAGGATGGCGTTCATTTCGCGCCGCGCCCGCGACCCGTTCAGGTCCCGGACGGTGATCCCGAGTTCGCTGAGTACACGGCGGGTATGTACTACGACCCCCGCATCACGGAGATCGACGGTCAGTATTACTTGATGCATGCGGCTCACAGCGGGCACGGCTGCCGGCTGAGCCTGCTCAAGACGAGCGATTTCGAGGTGTTCGAGTGGCTTGGCTTCGTCTCCGAGACCGATAACCGCAACGGGGTGCTTTTCCCGGAGAAGATCGGCGGCGCCTACGCCCGGCTCGACCGACCGAACACGGGCGACTCGTTCGGCGACATGTGGGTGAGCTACTCGCCGGATCTGGTTCACTGGGGGCGCTCCCGCTGCGTGTTGCGCAATGCCCAGGTGCGTTGGGCCTGGTCGAAGATCGGACCCGGCGCCGTGCCCATCCGCACGCCGCGAGGCTGGTTGGTGATCTTCCACGGGGTGCGCACGCAATGCAAAGCCCACTACGTCTACCAGCTCGGCGTCTGTCTGCTAGATCTCGAGGACCCCTCCAAGGTCCTGGCGCTTTCGCCGGAGGCGATTCTCGAACCGGAGCAGACCTACGAGCTCGTGGGGCAAACGCCCAGCGTCGTCTTCACTTGCGGTGCAATCGTGGAGGCCGACGGCTCGATCAAGCTCTACTACGGCGGCGCCGATACCGTGATGTGCCTCGCTACTACTTCCGTGAGCCAACTACTCCAAGCCTGTGGCTCAGGTGGAGTCGAAGCAGCTGAATAGCCTGAGAGCCCTGCCTATGATCAACGCCCTGCCCCGAATCCTGGCCGCTACACTCTGCTTTCTGACGGTGGCCCTGGCGGCTGTGCCGAGTCTTGCCCAGCGCGCCCCGCGTCCCGGCTTCGTTGGTGTGGACGGCACGCGGATGACCCTGAATGGCGGTGATTTTTACTTCGCTGGCGCCAATTCCTACTCTCTCTTGTATTCGGAGCGGGATGCCGAGGAGGAGTTCACGGTCGCCAAGTCGCTCGGGCTGAACGCCATCCGCATGTGGGGCTTCTGGAACGGTGACGATCCGCAACCCGTGCGCGATGCGCAAGGCCGCGTCATTCAAGAGCCGGTGCCCGGGACGGATCGCTGGGGCCGCCACGTGCTGCAGCCCTCACCCGGCATGTTCAACGAGGAGGGCTTTCTCAAGTTCGACTACGCGATCTATCTGGCGAACGCCCACGGCATGAAGCTCATCATTCCACTGCTCAATGAGTGGAGCGAGTTCGGCGGCCTGGACCAGCTGCTGCGCTGGGCGGGCGTGGAGTTTCCCCCACTGCCCGAGGGCCACTACGCGCGCGAAACCGTGATCAAGGACCTGCGCGGCCTGTTCTTCACGAACGAAAGGGCCCAGCAGATCTACCTCGACTACGTGACCTACGTGCTCAACCGCGTGAACACCTACACGGGCGTGGCCTACAAGGACGACCCCGCGATCATGATCTGGGAGGTCATGAACGAGCCGCGCTTCGGCCCCTGGCTCGGCGACGAGAGCGCGGAGCAGGTCCGGAACTTTCTGGAGCGGGGGGCCAAACACATCAAGTCGATCGACCAGAACCATCTGGTAGCGACGGGTGAAGAAGGCTTCTTTTTTCTGGAGGAGACCGATACTGGGCGCGTCAGCTACCCCTGGTACGCGGCGACGGGCGAAGGCACCAGCTTCATCATGAACAGCAGCATCCCGGAGATCGACGTGCTGACGATCCACGGCTGGCCGTTCCAGTGGTCCCTGATCGGCGAGTATCCGGATCTGAGCACGTTCATGCCGGAGTGGATCGCCGAGCACGCGCGTGTCGCGGAAGAGCTCGGCAAGCCTTTGTACATGGGCGAGTTCGGCTTTCAAATTTTACGCCGCCCGGGTACGGGGTCCGACGTCCCTGATCGCGACAGGATCTACGAAAAAACGTTCGAGGCCGCCAAGGAGCACAACCTGGCGGGCACGATGTACTGGAACATCACGGGCTCGCACAACCCAGAGGAGGCTGTGTACCGCGGCCCGATCGACCGGTTTTCGCTGCAGCAAGGCGTTTTCAACGACGACGTCGTGCCTCACGATCTCGACTTTCGTTTCGACGTCTACTGTCCGGAAGACGTGACCACGTGTTCGCTGATCGAGGACTATGCGCGGTACACCGTCGCTCGCGTCGAGAACCCCGACGCCCCTTATGAGCGGAGTTGCCTGGAGCCGTGGGCGAGCTGCGGCGGTGAGTGTGTCCTGACCGCGTCGCACCCGCTTCACTGCGGAGCTTGCGGCGTGGTGTGTGACGACGCGGAAGTTTGCCAGGCAGGCAAGTGCACGGCGGTCGCGGCGGCCGATGGGGCCTCGACCGACCACTACGAGACTGTC
>DASQDA010000764.1:0-2877 GCA_035634435.1 Polyangiaceae bacterium | reverse complement strand
CTCGCCGGCGGCACTGGGAACCTCCAGCGCGGCGTCTGCGGGCGCCTTCGTCGATTTGCGCGCCACGGGTCGCGTCGACTTCCTCGTTTCCGTGGAGAGCACCGCAGAGTACTCGTTGAAGTTGAGCACGGTCGTGCCAGGCGCATGGGGCTCCAAAGTCAACGACCTGTACGTCAACGAACGCCGCGTCGGCAGCTTCACCACCCAGGATCAGGACGGAAGCGGGCGCTTCTACGACCAGGTCGTCGGCTGGGTTCCGCTGCGCGAGGGCAACAACACGATCAGCATTCGCGCCAACTGGGGTTGGATCCGCGTCGACTACCTCGAGCTGACGGCGGTGAACGATGAATTCAAAGAGGTGGACGCAGGCTTGATCAACCCGAAGGCATCGGCGAACGCGCGGCGGTTGATGCAGTATCTCGTCGATCAGTACGGTTCCGGCATTATCGCCGGACAGCAAGACCTGGCCACGGCCGCGACCGTCCACCAGATAACCGGCAAGGATCCGGCGCTGATCAGCTTCGACTTCATCGAGTACTCGCCCTCGCGGGTGGCTCGCGGCAGCCGAACCTCCGCCGCCCAGGACGCCATCGGCTGGTGGCAGGACCGACACGGCATCGTGAGTGTGATGTGGCACTGGAACGCTCCTTCGGGTCTCTACGATGACCCCGGCCGCGAGTGGTGGCGCGGCTTCTACACCGCGGCCACGGCCTTCGACGTCAGTGCCGCCATGAGTGACCCAGCGTCCGTTGGATACGGCGAGCTCGTCCGCGACATCGACGCCATTGCCGAGAAGCTGCAGGCGCTCGAAGACGCCGACGTACCAGTTTTGTTCCGTCCGCTTCACGAGGCGTCGGGCGGTTGGTTCTGGTGGGGTGCACGTGGCCCAGCAGCGTACCTGCAGCTCTGGAACCTGGTCTATGATCGGCTCACCGACTTTCACGGGCTCGATAATTTGATCTGGGTGTGGAACGGACAAGCGAAGGAGTGGTATCCGGGCGACGCCCGCGTGGACATCGTCTCGGAGGACATCTACGATGGGCCGCGCAATTACGCGCCACAAAGCGCCGCTTTCGCGCATGCCACCACCTATTCGGTGAAGCCCAAGCTCGTCGCGTTGAGTGAAAACGGCGCGCTGCTCGATCCCGATTTGCTGGCGACGAGCAACGCCAACTGGAGTTGGTTCTGCGTCTGGTCCGGTCAGGATTTCATCGGCAACGAGACCTGGAACGAGAACTCGATGCTCCAGAAGGTGTACCAGCATCCGCGGGTGATCACGCTCGACGAGCTCCCCGATCTGGCCGCCTACCCGCTGCCGTAGTCCTGCGGAGCAGCGGCCGCCGAGCGCTGCGGTGTGTCCGGAGTGAGACGAAACGAACAGCGCAAGGCCCTCGCGTGTTGCAGGTTGGGACGCCGCTCATCACGCGCGACCTTCATGGGACGCCTCGCGCCGGGAATCTGCCGCGTTTCCCGCTGCTGCAGACGCAGGCGGAGGCTGGCTTGGAAACTGCACCGTGCGGCCCTTCGAAGGGATCACGAATGAGTAGGATCACGGGAATGGTTCAGGTCTTCGGTAGGACTTATCGCATCGTGCGTGTGACGCCTGGCTCGTATGAAGCGGTGCGGCTGAGCGACGACGTTCGCATGGGCACCTTCTCGACCCAGCCGCCGATGCGGCTATCTGCTGAGACTTGCGATGAGCGGCTACTGGGGGAAATTGCACACGCGGCGTTGCGTCAGGCCAGGACCAGCTGGAGCAGGCATCAACTGGGCGTGAAGGTCGCTTCCGCCTCCGAGCCGAAGGAGGAATGACAGGAATGCCGCTCACCGGCGACGATCGCTCTCGGCGCCGTTGCTTTCCAGGCCTCAGACCGTTTTCATTGCGCTCGGTCGGCGTGCGCTCGTTCCACGCGGGCGGCCGTACCGAACCAGTGAACCAGGAGCTCGAATGGCCAGACGCACCCACCCGCACCTCGACGCATTGCTCGAGCTGAGAGCTTTCGGACTTGCGTACCCACAGACGCACACAAAGAGTCCCTGGCCTGGTCATCTCGACTTGGCCGTTCGCGACAAGACCTTCGCCTATCTGAGCGTGGAGGGGGAGCCGCTCAGCATCTCGTGCAAGCTTCCGGAGTCAGGCATTCTTGCGCTGGCTCTGCCCTTCGTAGAGCCTACGGGTTATGGCCTTGGAAAGAGTGGTTGGGTGACGGCCAAGTTCTCCATCGATCAAACGCCACCGATCGAGATGCTGAAAGAGTGGATAGACGAGAGCTTCCGCGCGCAAGCTCCAAAGCGCCTGGCGGCGACGGTCGCGGCGCCCAATACGCGCGCTGTCAAGGCCACACCCAACGCAGCAAAGAAGAAGCCCTCCCGCCGCGCCACCAAGCGATGATTCCCGCGCGTCGCTCGAGCTGGCTCGTGATCACGATCGCGGCGCTCGCCGCGGTGGCAGCGGCGTTGCCCTTCGCGCTGACGGACGGCCCCGGACCGTCGCATCACGTGTCCGTTCGCGGAGAAGACGTCCGCCTGCACGGGTACGGCCCCTATCGTCACATGCCTGCCGATGTCGCGGTACAAGGTCTCGCTCAGGATCTGGTCACCCTGCTGGTAGCCTTGCCTTTCCTGCTGATTGCTCTGGCGTGGGCGCGTCACGGTTCTCGCGCTGGGCACCTCGCCCTCTGCGGCGCCGTTGCCTACTTGTTCGTGCAGTACTTTCTCTATCTCGCAATGGCCACCTACAACGAGCTGTTCCTGCTGTGGGTGGCTTTGGTCCTGCTCACCTTCCACGCGCTGGTGCGACTGCTGCTGGCGGTGCCCCCCTCCGCCTTCGCCGTCAGCGGCGGCTCCAGGGCGGCGCGCCGGTTCGTAGGCGGCTTC
>DASQDA010000763.1:0-2883 GCA_035634435.1 Polyangiaceae bacterium | reverse complement strand
GCCATCTCCGAGCTGCGCAACGTGGTGCTTTCATTACGAGGAGCGGTCCTGGACCGAAGGAGCGCCCTCGCGCTGCTAGAGCGGCGTTGCCGCGAGCTCTGCGCGCCGTTGGAGCTCGACTTCCAGGTGCTAGGTGAAGCCTCGAGCTCGAGGGCCTCTGAGCTCGAGGTACCTTCCGAAGACCTCTTGCTGATTGCGTTCGAGCTCGTGCGCAATGCCGCGCAACACTCCGACGGTCGGCTGCTCGTAGTCGCGCTCGACGTCCGTTCAGGCCTAGTGCTCCGGGTGGTCGACGACGGGCGCGGCCTGCCCCGCCACCTCTGGCAGAGCAGCCACGGAGGCCTCAAGAACGTTCGCGACCGCGTTCGAGAGCTCGGCGGAAGCATCGCGCTCGAGCCAAGCGCATCCGGAACCCACGTCGTCGTCACTTTTGCTCGCTGCGACGCCGCGGGGCTCGATCGGGAGCTCGGGGAAAGCAGTCGGTTCGACGAATCCAACAGGAACCAGCGCTCGAGCTCCACCGTCGCTTCACGCTCACGCGTCAGCTGAGCGGTTGCGCCCGCCGACGAAAAGCGGGGCGGCGCCATCCGCGCAACTCAGCTAGTCTTCGAGCCGCACATGCGTCGGCCCGTTGCTTACCAACCCTGGGTTGCCATTCTAGCCGGTCTGCTGTTCCACCTGAATTGCTCCTCGCCCTCTGGCAGCTTGCCGTCAGACCCGGAGGAGCCGAGCGGCGGCCAGGGTACCCTCGGCGGGGCGGGTGGAACACTGGTTGCTGGCGTGGCTGGAGCGGGCGGGGGCTCCGCGGGCGCGGCGGGTGTGCTGGCGGAGGGCGGAACGGCAGGCGCTGCTGGCGGTGGCGCGCAAGGCGGCTCGCTGCCGCACTGCGAGGAAGACCCGCTGGAGGTCTACCAGCGGCGCATCGAGCCGCTGCTCGTGGATGACAACCCCAAGACGTGCAACCAATGCCACCTTTCGGGCGTCGATCTCGGCAAGCTCGTGCGCGAAAGCCCGTGCGAAACCATGGCGTGTTTGGTGCACGACGGCCTGGTGGATCTGAGTGCCCCCGATGAGAGCAAAATTCTGGAGTGGATCCGGCGCGCGTCACCCGAGAGCGCGCTCATCACCGAGCAGGTCATCGAGGCGGAGTACACCGGATTTCTGGAGTGGATCGAGTCCAGCGCCAGCTGCACCGAGGCCTGCGCGGGGGTGACGTGCGGCGACAGCCTGCCCGCTGAGGTGTGCCCGCGCGCCCCCAGCCCGAGGGAGCTTGCGAGCGCCGACGAAACCGGCTGTGACGACCTGACGCTCGAACGCCGCTTCTACGCTGACGTCTACGCCTGGCGCGGGCGCTGCTACCCGTGCCACTTCGACGATCAGCCGAACGCCGTTCCGACCGCCACCCGCTGGGTCGTCACCGACGGCAACTGCGATCTCGCCTCGCTGCGGACGTTGCGCCGAGTGGCGGCTCTGGGCTTCATCGACGTGCGAGAGCCCGCGCAGAGCCTGCTGCTCGTCAAGCCGCTCGCCGAGAGCTCTGGTGGCGTGAAACACGGCGGCGGCGACAAGTTCCACGACGCTGACGACCTTGCCTACCAGAGCTTTCTCCGCTTCATCGAGCACTACGCCGGATGTGAGGCGCAGGGAGTCCCTGCGCCCTAGCTCTTCGAGGGCTCGCTCGCGCGAAGCGCGGCAGAGCCGAGCTCAGTACCGGATCTTGACCAGCAAGCCGTCGTGATCGGACATGCGTTCCGATGGGAACAAGTAGCTGTCTTTGGGATAATAGGCGTCTTCACCCACGTACGGAGTGGGAAGCACCGTGTAAAATCCCTTGGCGATGCGACCCGGGGAGTAGTTCTTGAGCGTTGGCGGCATGAGCGTGGCGCCCGCGCTGTACATCGTGTGAATGTAGTCGATGTCCCACTTGTGATCGTTGTACGAGGCGGGGCTGAGGCTGCCGATCACGTCGACCCAGCCCAGGTTGGGCCACTCGAAGGTCGCGCCAGCGCAGTTGCCCAATCCCGCGGTGATGGCCTTGTAGTGGCAGCGGTAATAGTCGTTGGGCCAAGGGTCTCCATTCCGGCGCGCTCGGCTCGGTAGCTGGTGCGCGGCGCAGTGCTTCGGCTCGTAGTTGTAGTCGCCGGCCATGATCAAGAGCGAGGCGGTGGCCATCTGCTCCTTGAGCACCTTGCTGTTCTGATAGACGCAAAAGCTCGTGTCCGGATCCCACTCATCGACGTGCACGCCGTCGGCCTTGAAGGTCGAGTTGTCACACGTGTCCTTGGCTTGCCCGAAGTGGTCGTCATGCCGATTGGCGATGGAGACCCACTGCCTCGTGGTGTAGCCGGCGTTGACCCGTGCCAGGTCCTTGAGCGCCAGGTTGCCCATGTACGTTGCCTTCGTCTCCGTACAGCTGGAGCCATCGCCGTTCTTCTGACGGATCGCCTTGTGCTGGCGGGAGGAGGACTCGAAGCGCGCTCGTCGGTGCAGAATGCAGCCGGACATCCAGTGCCACGATTCGGCTCGGTAATTTTCCATCGGCTGGTAGTCCCAGGTGTTGGCGCCGTTCGAGAGCTGTTGCTCGAGGTAGTTGTCGAACTGCTCGCATTGCGCGGCGGAGATTTCTTGCAGGATGAACAGGTCCGGCACCGCATCGAAGCCGTTGCACGTCGGGTCCTTGATGCAGCGAACCACGTTCTGCCAGTGAAAGGTGGCCACCTGCGTGGAAGAGGCGACGCCGCGGGTGCCGAACTGCGCCAGGTTCTGACTATAAACGATGAGCTGTTCGGGATCGTTGTTGAGCGTGAGCGCTTCTCCATCGGAGGCGACTTCCTCGAGCTCGCCTTCGGGCGCCGCGCCACAGCCGGGCAGCGAGAGGAGCAG
>DASQDA010000762.1:0-1633 GCA_035634435.1 Polyangiaceae bacterium | reverse complement strand
CGAGTATCAGGCTTACCCGAGCATGGCGGTCAAGGAGATGGAGCGCATCGCGCTCGAGCTCGAAACGGCCTCGACCGGCGTGCGCTTGGCGGCGCTCCATCGGTCGGGAGCACTGGGCGTCGGCGAGCTGGCGGTCGTGTGTGCCGCGAGCGCGCCGCATCGGGACGAAGCGTTCAGCGCGGCGCGCCTCTTCATCGATCGCATCAAGGAAAGCGTCCCTATCTGGAAGCGGGAGCACGGCCCCGACGGTCCCTACTGGGTCGGCTGGCACGACGTGCGTCACTAGTGTCCTGAGTCCGTGCTTGCGCGTCGTGCGCTCATGGAACGTTCCTGTTCTGCTAGTGTGCTGAATCTTGAATTCAGCACACTAGTGCTGCGAGCCCGAAGCTTCAATGCAGGTCGATGCTGAAACTGGCGCCCGGTTGCACCCGGAAGGGTTGGACGATGCCCTCGACCAGCTGCGCGACCCCGAGCTCGTAGTGCACGTCTCTGAGAGCCACGTCGAGGAACAGGCTCGCCGAGAGTGACACGCGCGCACCCAGCGAGACGCTGCTCACGAAACCGGGCGCGATGCTCCACAAGCTGAACGAACGAGCGGGCACCAGCTCGGCAAGAACCTCGCCGGTTCCCTGTAGTGGCACCAGCTCGGTCCTGTCCACGCCGACGCCCAGACGGCCGCCCAGGAGCCATCGGTTCCCCGCGCTGCCGAGCAGTGTGACGCCGGAGCGCAGCATCGTGCTGCCGAGCTCGGCACCGATGCGCGGTTCACGATAGGTTTCGGTGAGCTTCCGCTGCGCGCTGATCCACATCGATAGCTGGAGGGCAGCCAGCTCTGCTCGGAACGAGAGCGCCAACCCTGGACCATGCCGCCAGGGGATCTCCGCGGAGTAGGCGCTGGCTTCGTAGAAGAGGCTCACTCCCAGCGGTGATAGATCGCGGCTACGCTTGCTCGGCTCCGCAACTGGCTCGGGCTGCTTGCGCGCTGGCATGCTGCCCTGCAAGGACAGCAACGATTCCGCCTCCTCTCGACTGAGACCTGCGTCATCGTCTTCCATCAGAGCGCTGACGGAGAGCTGGATCACTTGCGCCAAGGCTTCACCGCCGAGCTCGTCGAGCCGATGAGGTAAGTCGAGCTCGCGAACGAGGAAGCGTCGCGCGGCGCGATCGACGAAGTAGAGGCGTGCGTGCCGCGGCTCGCTCAGATCGAGCCAGCCCTGCACGGCGATCTCCGACGAGGGCGGCGTCTCTTCCAACAGCTCGGCGGCTTCGAAACGCTCAATGCGGCGCCAGCGAATCTCGCCGAAGCCCCCGGCGGTGCCGACGAGGCGTTGCACCCGCTGGTAGTCGAGCTCGCTCGCCACCACGGCAAGCTCGATGGTGGCAGCCGTCCGCGCATCCGCTCCGGCGCGGCTGATGACACCCTGCTGTGCGGCGGACGGGCTCGTGACAGCGAGCGCCAGCAAGCTTACGAGCTTGCCAAGAGCGAACGTCAGCGCAGCTCGGCGAGCCGCCGTTCGGCCCGCCCGGCGTAGGGACATGCGGGAAACTCCCGAAGCAGACGTTCCCAAGTGAGTCGCTCCTCAGCTCGTCGTCCTAACCCAGCCAGCGCTCGACCACGACCGTAGAGCGCCTC
>DASQDA010000761.1:0-6235 GCA_035634435.1 Polyangiaceae bacterium | reverse complement strand
GGTCGCATGCAAAGTCGGGCTCAGGTTCTCGGTCACCCCGTCCATCAAATCGTGGTCATGTTCCCCATGGGCGCTTTCGGCTTCGCGACGGCCACGGATACGTTGCACAGCCTCACCGGGCGCCAAGAGCTCGCGAGCGCGGGCCGCCTGGCGCTGACGTTCGGGTTGGCAACCGCCGCCGTCGCGATCCCATTTGGGCTCGCGGACTGGCTCGCCATCAGAAAGGGCACGCGGGCAAAACGTGTGGGCGCTTGGCACGCGCTGGGCAATGCGGGGGTTTTCACGCTGTTCGCCGCAGCACGCCTGCTGCGCCAAGGCTCTCGCGTGCCGGTCTCGGCCAAGATCCTGGCGGCCGCGGGCTTCACTCTCTCCGGCGCCACGGGGTGGGCCGGCAGCGAGCTCATCAACCGCCACAGGGTCGGCGTTCACGACGTGATCGGAGAGGATGCGCCGAGCTCGCTATCGGGCGCTCCTTGAGCTCGCAGGCGCCGTGCTCGAGCTGCGCGGCGCGCATGTTGCAACACTGACCAGGGATGAGCGAAATCAAGGACAAGGTACCCGCCGGCGCGAGCTCCGAGCGGCTCGAGATGTGGGGCGGGATCGAGTGCACGGTCAACCGTGTGGGTGAGGACTACTTCGACCAGCTCGAGCGCAACGGTCACGCCTATCGCCCCGGCGACATCCAGGCCATTGCTACCTTGGGCATCCGCGCCATTCGTTATCCAGTGCTCTGGGAGCGCACGGCACCCGACGAGGACGGCCCGGCAAGCTGGACATGGAGCGACGAGCGGCTCGCCTCCTTGCGCGACAATCGGCTGCGTCCCATCGTGGGGCTCACGCATCACGGCAGCGGGCCGCGACACACGAGCCTCGTCTCGGCTTGCTTCCCGGAGAAGCTTTCACGCTACGCCCGAGCCGTGGCTGAGCGCTATCCCTGGGTCAAGGATTTCACGCCCGTCAACGAGCCCATGACCACGGCTCGCTTCAGCGGCCTCTACGGCCACTGGTATCCCCATGGCAAAGACGACGCGACGTTCACTCGCGCGCTGGTGACACAATGTCGCGGCATCGTGTGCGCCATGCAAGCCATTCGCCAGGTCACACCCAACGCGCGCCTGGTGCAAACCGAAGATCTCGGGCGTGTTTACAGCACACCGGCGCTGTCCGAAGTCGCCGAGTTTTGCAACGAGCGGCGCTGGCTCTCGCTCGATCTGCTCTGCGGCCGCGTGAATCGCGACCACTCGCTGTGGAGCTACCTGCTGAGCTCGGGCGTTACGGAGGAGGAGCTGGCGTGGTTCCAGGAAAACGCGTGTCCCCCCGACGTCGTCGGCATCAATCACTATCTCACGAGTGATCGCTTCATCGACGAGCGACTGAGTGTCTATCCGCAGCGTCCCCACGAACCCATACCAAGCAAGTTCGCCGATGTCGAAGCCGTGCGGGCTCGGCTCGATCTACCGGTAGGGCCGTGCACCGTGCTCAGCGAAGCCTGGGCGCGCTACGGGTTGCCGGTTGCGGTGACCGAAGCTCACCTTGGCGGTACTCGGGAGGAGCAGCTGCGCTGGCTTTACGAGGTATGGACGGGCGCTGAGCGGCTGCGCAGGAGCAACGTCGACGTGCGCGCCGTCACTGTCTGGTCCCTGTTTGGAGCCTACGATTGGAACGTGCTCGTGACTCGCTCCACAGGCTTCTACGAGCCAGGAGTCTTCGACGTGAGGGCGCCCTCGCCCCGACGCACGGCCCTCGCACGCCTCGTCCGCGAGCTCGCAACCAACGAAAAGCTGGAAGACGAGCCGTTGGTCACGCAGCCCGGCTGGTGGCGACGACCCGATAGGTTGTTCCACCCTGCCGCTCATGGACGCAGCGTGCCCGCCACTCAGACCGAGCCAACGATGGACATGGAGAACCGCTCGCGGCAGCCCCTGCTCATCGTGGGTCCCAGTGGCACGCTGGGGCGCGCGTTCTTGCGCCTGTGTGATGCCCGCGGTATTGCCTACCATGTCGCCGCGCGTGAACAGCTCGATCTGTCCCGTCCATTCAGCGCCGAAGAGCTGCTGCTGGAGACCAATGCCTGGGCGGTGGTGAACGCCGCCGGCTACGTGCGCGTCGACCAGGCGGAGCGTGAGGAAGAGCTCGCGATGACCGTGAACGCAAGTGGCCCCGCCGCCCTGGCACAAGGCTGCGCTCGACTGGGCCTGCCTCTGCTCACGTTCTCCTCGGATCTCGTCTTCAGCGGCCGTCAAATCGGAGCTCCGTACACCGAGAGCTCCGCGGTCGAACCGTTGAACGCTTACGGCCGCAGCAAAGCGGCGATGGAGGAGCGTGTCCTGGCTCACAACCCACTTTCCTTGGTGATTCGAACCAGCTCTTTTTTTGGTCCGTGGGACGAAGCGAACTTTGTGACGCAGTCGTTGCGCGCGCTGGCGACGGGCGATGAGGTGATCGCCGCCGGCGACGTTGTCATGTCGCCGACGTATGTCCCCGATCTGGTTCACGCTGCGCTCGACTTGCTGGTGGACGGAGCGCGCGGCCTGTGGCACCTGGCCAATCAGGGCGAGGTCACCTGGTACGAGCTTGCTTGCCGGGCCGCCGAAATGGCCGGCTTGCCCACCGCGGCGGTTCGTGCGCGACCAGCGGGCGAGCTCGGCCTTGCAGCGCAACGACCGCTTTACAGCGCACTGCGCAGTGAGCGCGGATGGGTCATGCCAAGCTTGGACTCGGGGCTCAGAAAGTATCTGACGGAGGTCCAGTTCCCGGCGAGTCGTCCAGCGGAGCGGCTTGCGGGGTGAACGCGGATCACTCCGGCCAGCATCGGAGGGCTATCGCGGCCACCTGGCGCAGCTCGGCGCGGCGAGCACCACTGGCAGCTTGGATCGAGATGCCCTGGGCGACGGTGCTCACGTAACGAGCGAGCGCCGCAGGATCTGCCGCCTTCGGTAGATCTCCTTCCTTCCTGGCGCGTTCGAAGCGCTTCACGTAGGCCACATGAGCGCGGTCGCAAAACGCAACCAGCTTCTGAACGACGCTGCTAGATGGATCGGCGGAGCGCGCGGCCGCTTGCACGGCGAGACAGCCACGTGGACGCGACGGGTCGCACGTTGCCTCGACGGCGCCGTGGAGCCGGCGCTCTGCCACCTCGCGCGCGGTGGGTGCCGCCAGAGCGTCGATCACGTACCGGGCGGGGCCATTGGCATACCGCGTGAGCACGCGCTCGAAGAGGGACTCCTTGTTGCCGAACGCGGCGTACAAGCTGGGCGGACTGATACCGAGCGCAGCCGTGAGGTCCGACACCGAGGTAGCCTCATAACCCTTCTGCCAGAAGATCGTCATCGCGCGTTCCAGGGCTTCATCCTCATCGAAGCTGCGCGGGCGTCCGGTGCGGGCAGGGGGTTTCGGTTGCTTCATAGTGATCGCTACAGATCGAGCTTGACGCTCAGCCTTTCAGAACGTTATGTATCGATCACTACAAAATGTCCACCAGCGGTCGTCTGCAAGAAAAAGTGGCTCTCATCACGGGCGGCGCGAGCGGGCTCGGGCTGGCCACCGCGCGGCTCTTCATTGCCGAGGGCGCGCGCGTCTTCATCACGGGCCGGCGCCAGGAGGCGCTCGATGCAGCGGTGCGCGAGCTGGGCCCGCAAGCAACCGGCGTGCAGGGGGATCAGGCCAAGCTCGAGGACATCGATCGCGTGTTCGCGAGCATTCGAACACAGGCAGGGCGCCTCGACGTGCTCTTCGCGAACGCCGGCGGTGGGTCCTTTGCAGCGCTCGAACAGGTCACGGAAGCGCACTTCGACAGGCACTTCGACATCAACGTTAAGGGCACCGTCTTTACCGTTCAGAAGGCGCTGCCCCTGCTTGGACCCGGCAGCTCGATCGTGCTCAACAGCTCGATGGTGTCGGTCAGGGGGCTGCCAACCTTCGGCGTCTATGCGGCCACCAAAGCCGCTCTGCGCTCCTTTGCGAGGACATGGGCGGCGGAGCTCAAGGGCCGACAGATCCGCGTCAACGTCATCAGCCCGGGAACGGTCATCACGGCGGGTTACAAGAGCGAGCTCGGCTTCACGGACGAGCAGCTCGTGGAGGTCGAGGCGCAGACCGCGGCGACCACGCCCCTCGGACGCAGCGGAACCCCCGCCGAAGTCGCCAGTGCCGTGCTGTTCCTCGCTTCCGCGGAAAGCAGCTACGTCAACGGCGTCGATCTGTTCGTAGATGGAGGCGCAGGGCAGATCTGAGGCATCCACTCGCCACGGCGTGGTTCGCCATGTCGCGTCACGCAGTGAGTGTGCAAATAGCGAGTGTGACCGGATCTACTGCAGCGTGCGTGACGCAGATACCCCGGGGGGGCTCAAAAAAAATAAGGTTTCTGCATGTCGGGCACACCCTGAGGGTACGACAGAATTGGAGCGGTCGAATTTGGCTCGACTGCTCTCGACGCGGCAGAGCTCCGCAGACTGGACGACCCCCGATGACTGCGAAACGACCTTTTCTCGTTGCTCCGGCTTGCGCCCTCACGGTCCTCGCGAGCGTGCTCGCCAGCGTTGGCTGCGGAAGCAGCGACGACGGGGACGGCTTGATAATTGGCCCGGGCACGGCGGGTACCGGCAACGCTCCCGGGAGTGGAGTCGGCGGCAGCGCCCCGATCAACCCGGTGAGCATGGGCGGGGCACCATCTGGCGGCCCTCCGATCACGGTGGGCAGCGGCGGCGCGAGCGGCGGCTCGGGCGGTGCAGAGCCCGTGACCGCCTGTGCCACTGGCATGGCCAAGGCGAACCTCATGCCCGTCAATATGTTCATTCAGTTCGATCGCTCGGGCTCGATGCTCGACGACGACAAGTGGCCGCAGGCAGCGCAGGCCTTGACGGCCTTTTTCCAGAACGCGGAGACCGCCGGGCTCCGCATCGCGCTCCGCTTCTTCCCGCATGACTCACCAGCCGTTGGTTGCTCGGGGGACGACGACGGCGTGTGCAGTGCCGAGGCTTGCAGTCAGCCGCTCGTGCCGCTCGGCGAGGTGCTCGCGACGCCGATGGATCCGCACGAGGCAGCCCTCGTTAGCGCCGTGCAGACCTCGGCTCCCCCTCCACGGCCGATGCGCGGCAGTGGCCAGATGGCGCCGCCCTCGCAAGGGACGCCCATTCACCCCGCGCTCGAAGGCGCCCTCACGTGGGCCCGTGCGAATCAGCTCGCCAAGCCCAACGAGAAAACGGTGGTGGTGCTAGTGACGGACGGTGAGCCCACAGGCTGTAACGAAGACATGGACGCGATCGCCGGCCTCGCGTCCACAGCCTTCATGACCCACGGGATTCCGACTTATGCGGTTGGCATCGCGGGCGCCAGCGAGGAGCAAATGGATCAGATCGCTGAGGCAGGTGGCACCATGCGCGCGTTTTTCGCTGGGAATGCCTCGACGGCGCAGCAAGACCTCATCAACGCGCTGAACTCCATCCGCGGCAGCGTGCTCGCTTGTGATTTCCCGGTGCCCTCCGCGGCCGACCTCCCCGTCGGCACCAGCGTCGACCCCAATAAGGTGAACATCAACTACACTTCCGGCGCCGGCATGCCCGAGACCATCGGACGCGCGGCCAACGAGGCCGCGTGCGCTGGCGACAGCGGCTGGTTCTACGACAACCCGGCTACGCCCACCCGCATCACGCTCTGTCCCTCCACCTGCGACCGCGTGACGGCGGACGGCGCTGCGCGCATCGACGTGCTGCTCGGCTGCACGTCCATCCCGATCCCCCCGCGCTGAGCCCTGGCGCCGATGTCACTCGAGACCGGCGGCGTGGTTGCCGGTCTCGAGTCAGAAGTGCCCCCCCGAGCTTCAGGATAGAGTCGGGAACGGCGATGACGTGACGGTAGCGTTACGCTAGCGTTCGCGCCCCGTGAGCCCTCCGCACGATGTCGCCGTTGAGACCCCCCCGCCCGTAGCGCGGCCGAGCCCGGCCGCCGACGCCCAGTGCCTGAGTCCAGGCGTCGCCCACCTGCTTGGGTGGGCCGTGGTTGCCAGCGTCAACCAAGTGCTGATTGCGCGCCAGGGGCTCTCGCTTCCAGCGAGCCTCCGGCTTTCGCACCACGCGTACGACGTGGGCCAGCTGTTGGCGGCAGGCCTTCTCTCCTTCGGGCTGGTGGAGCTCGCGCATCACCTCGCCGCGCGTCGGGGCATCCCCGCGATCGCCACCTGGCCGCGCGCCTTGGTGCTGGGCTTAGCGTGCTTTGCAATTTGTCTGTTCACCATCCG
>DASQDA010000760.1:0-6010 GCA_035634435.1 Polyangiaceae bacterium | reverse complement strand
CGAATCAGGTAGCGACGGGCTCGCCGCCGCCCTTCGCAGCGCTGCCGTCCGCGTCGTCTGCCGGGGCATCGCCCTCGGCGTCATCCGCGTCGTCGTCGTCATCATCGTCGTCCGTGTCGCCCTCTTCGATCTCTTCCTCGGGCTCCTCGGGCAACTCACGACCCTGGGCACGCGCCAGCTCCTTGTCGCGCTCGCGCTGAGCGCGATCCGCGGCAAGCTTCTGGAACACCACCGGCTTCGGCGCGACGACGAGGGTCATCGTGCGAGCCTCCATGGCAGGGCGCTGCTCCACGTTGGCTAGGTCTTCGATGGAGCGGACGATGTGGTCGAGCTGCATGTGCGCTCGCTCGGGGTGCATGATCTCGCGGCCGCGAAAGCGGCAGGTGACCTTCACCTTGTTGCCCGACTCGAGGAACTTGCGGACGGCGCGCACCTTCACCTCGAGATCGTGGTCGTCCGTCTTGGGGCGCACCTTGATCTCTTTGACCTCGACGACGGTTTGCTTCTTTTTGGCTTCGCTGAGCTTCTTCTTTTCTTCGTACTTGTACTTTCCGAAGTCGAGAATCTTGCACACCGGAGGGCTCCCCTTGGGGTTCACCTCCACCAGGTCGAGTCCCACCTCCTGCGCGCGCCGCAGGGCCTGCTCCGTAGACAGCACGCCCAAGTTGCTGCCGTCTTCAGCGACGACTCGCACCTCGGGAACGCGGATTCTGTGGTTTACGCGAATTTGCGGTCCGCGTGTGTCTCGGCTGAAACGCCGTCCTCCGGATCCACCACTCATCGCCATGTACTGTTCACTAGCTCCTTCGTCCTTCTTCAGTTCTGGAAGCGTGGAGGGGACGACTCGGCGACGAGTCGCTCCGCAAGCTCCTGCACGCCAAAGTTTCGAGCACGCATGCTCCCGATCGCCCGCCCGGGGTCCTATCTTCCGCTGCGCCCTCTCGTATGGCCACGATATACGGCGAGCGCACCCCAGGCGCCGTCCGATTCTTGGGGCGCCGGGTCGGCGGCCGGAGCCATGCGGGGGCGAGCCCCACCCGGAACGCCGCGATCGCGGCGCTCATAGGAAGGTCGTCACGGCCGGGCAACGCGACGGACGCGCAGCGACTCCAGCGGACGACGCCGGAACGCTGAGCTTCAGCGCCGCGGCGTTCGGGGTAGGCGCGGGCAGGATTGAACTGCCGACCCCTACCGTGTCAAGGTAGTGCTCTACCACTGAGCTACGCGCCTTCGGTGCGGCGGTGATTCCGCCAACGAGATTCCCTAGCTGGGAAGACAGGGCGCTTCACTACAACCCGTCCTTTCTGGTGTCAAGGGTGCCTCGTCGCCCGTAGGATACTTGGACGTTCTTGCGTACCCGGGGGATTGTGGGTATAGCCCCGACCCTCTCGCGGACGGGCCTCGTGCTTGTCAAGGAGTTACGCGCGTGACGCTCGCATCCTCGCTCCGGGTGCTCGGCACTGGGGAGCCCGCACCGGCCTTCTTCGGCTCTGAAGGGCGGCTGCTATTGGCCGCGTACCAGAATGTTCCACCCGCTCCCGGCAGGGAGTCGGGCACGGTGCAGCCCAGCACGCCTGCCCCTGGAGGGGCCCCACCCGAGCCAGGCGGCTTCATGGGTGGCATCGGCCCGCTGCTCATCATGGTCGTCCCCATGCTGCTGCTGCTCTTTTTCACCAGCCGCTCGCAGCAGAAGCGGCAGGCCGCCACCCTCGCCAATCTGAAGAAGGGCGACCGCGTCGTCCTGGATAGCGGTATCGCCGGTCGCCTCGTCGAGCTCGGTGATCGCTACGCGAAGCTCGAGATCGCTCCAGGGGTCAAGGTCGACGTTCTGAAATCCAAAGTCCTCGGCGCGGACGCGACTGAAGCGCCCGCCCCCGCCTCGGCCGAGAAGAAGTGAAGTCGTTCCGGAGTCTCTCGTGAACCATCAACTCGTCTTGCCCGCCGTATTCGGCGCACTCGCCGCCCTGGCGCTGCTGCTGGGCGCTTTGCAGCGCCCCAAGCGGCTTTTCATGTTCGGCACCGCGCTGCTGTTCGGCGGAGCTGCCGCGGCTGCCTACGTCGACGCCTTCTGGCCCATGGTCCTGCTGGCCGCCTGCGGGCTATGGACGGCTTTCGCCTCCACGGAGGTGGTGGATCTCAGCTGGCGCATCCGAGCGGGATTGACCGGCGTCATCTGCTCACTCGCGTTCCTCGTCCTGTGGCCCACGTTGTCCAATGCCACGGGCGGCAAGCTGCCGTGTCCGGCGTACATCCAGGACAAGGTGGACTTCCGCCTGATCGCTGGGCTCGATCTGCGCGGCGGCCTGCGCCTGGTCTACACGGTCGACGTCGACGAGGCGATCAAGGACAAGCGGGATCACTACTACGAGGACATGCGCCTCGAGCTATCCAAGGTGTTCGGTCTGCATCAGGGCGATGAAGTTCCGCCCGAGGGCGTGTTTCAGAAGCTGCGCGAGAAGGTCGACATCGAGGCGCCGCGACGCCCCGCCAATGCCATCCGCCTGGTCGTGAAGGAAGGCACGGATCCCGGAAAGATCGATCAGCGCTTCCTCGATCGCTTCCGCAACGAGCTCGGCTACGTGCGCACCTCGGACCTCCGCAGCTATCAGTTCGAGATTCGGAGCACCGTCGAGAGCCAGATCCGCGAGCGCGCGGTGGGCCAGGCGCGCGAGATCATCCTTCGCCGGGTCGACGAGCTGGGCTTGCGCGAAGCGGCCATCTCCACGCGCGACGAGGACATCATCATCGAGGTCCCGGGCGAGGACGAAAAGAGCTTCGCCACCATTCGCGACATCATCAGCAAGACGGCACGGCTCGAGTTCAAGCTGCTCGATGACGAGACGGACTTTTTCGGTGAGGTGCGCGCCAACCTGCAGGGCAAGGAAGACACCCTGCCGGAGGGGCTCGAGTTCTTCGGCGAAACGGCCCCCGTCGGTCTGGACGAGCAAGGCGAAACTCAGAGCCGACAGCTCACCTACGCGCTCTTGAAGAAGGGCGACAAGGCGACGATGCAGCAGACGCTGCAACGCTTCCGTGAATGGGTGAGCACGTTGCCAGTGCCGCCCGACCGAGAGATCGGTTTCGAGACCGAATACCGCACCATCGACGAGGAGACGCTCAAGCAGCAGGAGTACGGCTACCGGACGTACCTGCTCAAGAGTCGCGCAGAGGTGACCGGCGACATGATCCGCGACGCCTCCGCCGTGCCTGATCAGTCGCAGGGCACCATGGGCGGCTGGTACGTGGCCATCACGTTCACGGACCAGGGCGGGCGCCTGTTCGAGCGCATCACGGCAGCCAACATCAAGCGCCGCTTCGCCATCATCCTCGACGGCCGCATCGAGAGCGCTCCCGTCATCCAGAGCCGCATTCCCGGCGGACACGCGCAGATCACCCTGGGGTCGGCCGATCCTGAAACGCAGATCCGCGACGCGCGTCAGCTCGAGCTGGTGCTGCGCTCGGGCGCGCTTCCTGCGCCCATCTCGCCGTCCAACGAACAGCGCATTGGTCCTTCGCTGGGGCGCGACGCCATCGATCTCGGGGTTCAGGGAGCCATCGGCGGCACCTTCCTGGTGCTGCTCTTCATGCTCATCTACTACCAGCGGGCGGGCATCATCGCCGACGTCGCGGTGGTGATGAACTTGTTCCTGCAGATCTCGGTGCTGACGATGTTTGGGGCCTCGATGACCCTGCCCGGCATCGCGGCGCTGGCGCTGACCGTCGGTATGAGCGTCGACAACAACGTGCTCATCAACGAGCGCATCCGCGAAGAGATGCGCGCCGGCAAGAACGGGCGCGCCGCCGTCGAGACCGGCTACAAGCGCGCGCTCACGGCCATCATCGACGGTCAGCTGACCACGGTGATCGCCGGCGTCGTGCTCGCGCAGTACGGAACCGGCCCGCTGAAGGGCTTCGCGATCACCCTGATCGTGGGCACGACGTGCGGTATCTTCACGTCGGTGGTCGTCAGCCGGTTGCTCTTCGAGCTGTGGCTCCGCTTTCTGGGCCGTCAGGGCCGACTGGATATGGGGTGAGCCATGCGCCTGTTCGCTAGCGGTAAAATTTACGATTTCATGAAGGTCCGCTGGTTCTTCATGCCCTTCAGCCTGGGGCTGATTGTCCTGTCGGTGCTGCTTTTGCTCGGCTGGGTGCCGGGTATCAAGCCGAATTACGGCACGGACTTCCGCGGAGGCACCGAGATCGAGGTGTCCTTCAAGGATACCGTCAGCGCAGGCGAGGTGCGGCAGGCCGTCGAGCGCGCGGGCTTCGCTTCGCCCGACGTCATCCGCATCGACGAAGGAACGCAGAAGAACCACTATCTGATCCGCGTTCAGGAGGTCTCCGCTCTGTCCGAGGAGACCCAGCTGAAGGTGGAGCGGGCTCTGTGTTTTGCGCCGGGTCAGCCCGCCGCCGAGTGCCCCGAAGAGCGCAGCGCGACGGAGGTGAGGTTTAGCCCCGGCGGCGACAAGATCACGGCGCGCTTCCGCTCGGCGCCCGACCTCGCGTGGGTCCGCCAGCGTGTGGCGCAGGTGCCAGGCATCCAGCTACGCCCCGGCGAGAACAACCCCTTCGTGCAGAACGAGCGCGATCACAAGATCGAGATCCAGCTCATGAGCCGCGGCGATCAGCTCGTAAAGGGGTTGCAGGCAGCCCTAGGGCCCAAGGCGCCGGATCAAGCCTTGCGCTCCGAGTGGATCGGCCCGCGTGCGGGCGCTCAGCTGCGCGACAGCGCCATCAAGAGCGTCGCCATCTCGATCATCTTCATCATGGCGTACGTCGCCTTCCGCTTCGACCTGCGCTTCGCCCCGGGCGGCGTGGTCGCGTTGATCCACGACGCGCTCGGCATGGTCGGCATCTTGATTCTGCTGGGCAAAGAGATCGACCTGACGACGGTGGCGGCAGCGCTCACCATCGTCGGCTATTCGGTGAACGAAACGGTGGTCATCTACGACCGCGTGCGTGAGAACCTGGGCAAGCTGCGTGGCGTGTCGTTTCGACAGCTGATCAACATCAGTACTTCCGAGATGTTGGGACGCACCATTCTCACCAACGGGACGGTCCAAATCAGCCTGATCGCCTTCTTCATCTGGGGGACGGGCGCGCTGAAGGAGTTCGCGCTGTGCCTCACGATCGGCATGATCCTGGGCACCTATTCGTCGATTTACGTCGCGCTTCCAATGACGGAATGGCTCGATCGCGTGCTGTTTCAGCGCGTCGCAGCGTCCGGAAAAAAGAGCGCGAATGTCGGCAAAGGCGCCACGGCTGCGACTTAACGAGCTTTGTAAGGGTTCGGTCGGGCCCTCACGCCACACCTCGACACCAGCAAAGTCGCCATCGTGAGTCGCCACCGACCCCCGCGGAAGCGGGAACGCTTCACCTCCGCTGCCGGGCGGCCGAACGGCGTTGACAGAGGGCCCAAGGTGCTTAGTTTCGAGGGTATGCGTTCAACCCAGCGAAACTTGGTCGGAGACTTGGCTGCCCTGCCGCTCACCTTGCCGCGCGAGCTGTGGGTCTCGCTCAGTCCTGCGCAGCAAGCCGTCTATCGGCGTGCTGAGTCGCTGCTGTCGGTCTTCAACTTGAGCCGGAGCGCGGGTCTGTCGCAGCTGCTCGCACAGGGGCCGCGCGCCGAGGTGCTGCGTGCCTTGCAAGTGCTCGGCGGCATGTCGCTCGTGGATATCGAGAGCGAGGACAGCGACGCCGAACCGACGGTCACGCTGCGAGCCCTCCCGGACGAGCATCTCCGCGTCATTGGTCCCGATGGCAAGCCGCGTTGGATCTTCGTGGCGCGCCCTCTCGATCCACCGAACGTCGACTCGAGCTCGTTGAATTGAGCCTCCGGGCGTAGCCGGGGACGGTCCATGGGCCGGTCGGATCGCTGCTGTCCGACCCGTTGACGCAATGGGCGCACAATGCTGCAAGAGCATGGTGAGCCTTCAAGCGATCCGGACGAGTCCTCCACCCGCCCTCGGGCTCGTGAGTGTGCTCGGGCCCGCAGCCACTCTAGCAGCCG
>DASQDA010000759.1:0-3532 GCA_035634435.1 Polyangiaceae bacterium | reverse complement strand
TATTCCACCTGGGTGTCCGAGAGCACGTTCTCCATGTACCAGCTGATGTTCGCCATCATCACCCCCGCCCTCATCGTGGGCGCGGTTGCCGAGCGCGTGAAGTTCAGCTCGCTGATGGTGTTCGTGACCGCCTGGATGTTCATCGTCTACTTCCCCCTCGCTCACATGGTCTGGGCAGCCGACGGGCTCATGAACGGCGTCTGGAACGCGAACGCGTCGATCAAGGCAGTCGACTTTGCCGGCGGCACCGTGGTGCACATGTCCTCGGGTTGGTCTGCCCTGGTCCTCGCCCTGATCGTGGGCAAGCGTAAGGGCTTCGGTGCCGAGCACTTCGCTCCCCACAGCCTGGTGTTGACCATGGTTGGCACCGGCATGTTGTGGGTTGGTTGGTACGGGTTCAACGCGGGCAGCGCAGTTGCCGCCGACGGCATCGCCTCCAACGCGTTCATGACCACGACCCTCGCAGCCGCCATCGGCGGCGCAAGCTGGGCGGCCATCGAGTGGGTCTCACGCGGCAAGCCGACCGTGCTGGGTCTCTGCTCGGGCATCGTGGGCGGGTTGGTCGTCATCACTCCGGCAGCGGGCTTCGTGACCGCCAGCGGCGCCGTCATCATCGGTGTGCTCGCCGGCATCGTGCCCTTCTACGCCTGCACCAAGCTGAAGAACGCGCTCGGCTACGACGACGCCCTCGACACCTTTGGTGTGCACGCCGTCGGCGGGACCTTGGGAGCATTGCTGACGGGCTTCCTCGCCACGCCGGACGCCAACGGCAACCTGCTGCTGAACCTCAAAGACGTGGTCGGCAGCACGCTCTGGCTCGAGCAGCTGAAGGCCATGGGACTGACGCTCGCTCTCTCGATCATCGGCACGGTCGTGATTGGCTACGCCATCAAGGCGACCATGGGCCTGCGGCCGACCGAGGACGACGAGGAGAGCGGCCTCGACATCACAGGTCACGGCGAGCGCGGCTACACCTGACAACAGCGCGCTTCCAAGCGGGCCATCGCGCTCGTCTCGAGGCGCTGGAGTGGAAGGTCACGCGGAGCGGCAAGCGGCCGTTTCGCGTGGCCTTCGGCTTTTGTCGTCGACACGCGGGGTCTCAGCGCAGGCTGAGCATGGCGCTTCGGAGCGCCGCGTCGATGCCCTGGCTCGGCCGCAGCCGGAGCTCGGCGTGAGCACGCGCCAGGCAGCGACTCACGCGCTGAGAACGCTGCCCGGCGAGCGCGTGGACCTCGGGTCGCGCCGATGGCCCGAATAGCGAGGAGGCCAGGCATTCGGTGTCGAGCAGCACACCGCGACCGCGCACCCCGCCAAGCGTGGGATCAGACAGGAGGGCCAGTACCTGCATGGCGAACCCGTTGCCGAGGTCCCAGTACATCGGCCGGGTCACCTCGAGCAGACTCTTACGCACGTGCTTCCACAGGAAGTCGACCCGAGCCGCGCTCGGATGCAGCTCCAGGTTGAACGCCTCGGCATCGAACAGCCACACCAGATCGGGATAGAACGCCTCGCGCTCGGCGAGCGTGGCGCTGTCGATGGGAGAATGCTGCAGCTCGATCACCCGACCGTTCGCCGTTCGGATGTCGGCGCGGTGGTTGCCGAGCACCACTTCGCAAGCCGCGGGCTCGACCCTTCGCTTCCAAGAAAGGTGCCACTCGGTCTCCCCTTCGGACCAGCTGTCGCATTCGGCAGCGCGGTGCGACCAGTGCCAGGAGACGAGCTTGCCGCATTTGGCGACCACCGCCGCGTCACACTGGGGACAGCGCGCCCTGGCGCGCGGCTGGGGCTCGATGCGCGCGCCATCTTCCGCCTTGGCCAGGAGCATGCGATTGACGCCCGAGCGGGGGCCTACTCGCCTTCGCGCAGTGACCAGGGACCAGGGCCGTGCGGCTCGCGTGCATTCGCTAGCCACTTGAACACCGCTTCCGCCCAGATCTCACGCCCGCTCTTGGACGGATGGATCTTGTCTCGAGCACGCGGCAGCTCGTGAATGAGAGAGTCGCTATCGAGATCGCGACACGGCGCCACGTGCTTCCGGATCACGGACAGCAGGCCCGTATCTGGTTTCCACAGGGGTGGAGAAATCCACACGCAGGGCCGCTCACCGATCGTGGCAACGATCTTCTCGATCGCACGCGCGCGCTGGGGCGGGTCGGCAATCTCCAGCTCGTTGGCACCCAGCGTTATCAATACGAGATCGGGCTTGTAGCGACCGAGGTAGCGGCGCAGGTCCGCGCCGAAGGCCCAGTTCGGGATGTAGCTTGCGGTCTTGAACTCCAGCGCGCTGCGCAGCCCTGCTGCCCGGAAGCGCTTGGCAAGGGGAGCACCAAGCGCGCCGGCGAAGGAATCACCCACCTGCAAGACGAGCGTGCCTGCGGGTAGCTCTCCTGCGGCCGCACCTCGCGGCCCTTCCGCAGGTGCTCCGCCGCTGGGCCACGTCTCTTCTGGCTCGTACTCGACCCGTGGCGCGATGCGTCGAGCTGGCGACTGAGCAGCGCGCTCGTTGGCGGAGCCCGAGCAGGCGACGATCAGCGCAGCGCTCAAGGACAGCAAGCCGAGTTCCAGCCGACGCCTACGTCTCGATTCTTGCATCCGTCTCTCCGGACAACGAGGCTCCTCGCATCGTGGCTGGCCCCTGAATAGCGGAAAGCCCGCGGGCGGTCACGCTGGTTGCCACGGCAGTCAGCGTCGTCGCCCGTGCTGCGCTTGCGGCTGACAGCGCGCGCCTCCGCTTGCAGATCCCGCTCCGTCTGGCGCTCCGGCTCGGGCAAGACGCAGCCGTAGCCCGGCTTCTCATTCCGACCCGGTCGGCAGCGCGGCTCGCCGGCAGCCGCGCAGCGAACACCGTTCCAGGTCTCACCCGGCGGGCAGCTCTGTCCGAGCACACCATGGCGGCAGCGCCCCGGTCCTGCGCTGCCTCAGGGACACGCTGCTCCTTGCGCCAGTGTGGCGCAGCGAAAGCCCAGGTGAGCGCCCGCGTCGCCCGGCGACGCGCGGTTGCGCAGGCGGGTATGCAGCCACTTCTCGAAACGCCGACTGAAACTGCCACCGCGGTAGACCCTGGCGTAGGCGGTCTCTGGCGGCCAGGGGTAGGCGCCGTACCAGCTGTCGGTCCACTCCCAGACGTTGCCACTCAGGTCATGGAGGCCGAAGGCGCCAGCGGCAAAGCTCTTGACCTTGCAGGTGTGGGGGCTCTTCCAGCAGGCACGGCCGTCCGGCGAAGCGTCACCCCAGGGGTAACGACGATACTCCGCACCGCCGCGCGCCGCGAACTCCCACTCCGGTTCGCTCGGCAAGCGCGCACCTCGCGCCTCGCAGAAGGTCCGGGCGTCTTCGAATGAGACGCAGTTAACCGGGTGCTCTTCGCGGCCCTTGCGCGTGCCATTGCACAGCTTGCGGCGGCTGGGCACGGCGCGGCAGCTTCCGCGTTGAACGCACGCGTTGTACGCCGCCACCGTGACCTCCGTCACGTCCATACAGAAGGGCGCGAGCGCAGTCTGATAGCGCGGCGTCTCGTCCGCGCTGAAGTGCT
>DASQDA010000758.1:0-1704 GCA_035634435.1 Polyangiaceae bacterium | reverse complement strand
GCCTCGCGCTGATTTTGGCGCTCGCCCCGGCCGCCGCCGGGGGCCTCGTGGCCACCTTGGGCCTCGGCGCCCCGGCTCTGGCGCCGCTTGGGGCAAGCTTGGGCGGGTTGCTCGCGCTGCTGCGCCTCAGGGTGCGGCGCTGAACCGGCCGGGGCAAAGCGCCACCGCCAGGGCGGCTGGCTTGACGCGGCTGCGCGCCCGGAAAATAGATCGCCTGTGAAGAGTGGGGCCAGCCTCAGCCGCAACATCCACCAACCCGACCGGGAGCGGCTGCGGCGGGACCTTCACGCTTACATGATCAAGCGTGGGCTGCGCTCCACGGAGCAACGCCGTCTGATCATCGACACCCTGTTCGATGCGGGCGAGCACATCACTATCGATGGGCTGTTGCGGCAGGTGCGTGCCATCGACGCGCGGGTTGGCTACGCGACCGTCTATCGAACGATGAAGCTCTTGGCGGAGAGCGGCATCGTCCAGGAACACAAGTTCGGCGATGGCTTCACGCGCTACGAGCTCTCCGATGGGGAGGCGCACCACGACCATTTGATCTGCCTGGAATGCGCGAAGATCACGGAGTTCGAGGAGCCGCTCATCGAAGAGCTGCAAGATCGCGTGGCGACGCGCTACGGCTTCCTGGTCAAGCAGCACAAACACGAGCTGTACGGTGTGTGCGCGGACTGTCAGAAAAAGCTAGCGAAACGCCGTCGCGGAGCTCAGCAGTAGCGCGCAAGCCGGCGGCTCACCCCTGCAGGGTTCGCGCGTCCGTGACGACCCACTGGCAGCTCACATCGTGGTCGAGCGAGGGCAGCTCGGCCAAGAGCTGGAAATCGTAGACCACCACGACGCTCACTGCTGGCGGGCAGAACTCCGGCAGGGTCACGTCGTAGAAGCCGACCCCATAGCCCAGTCGATGTCCGTTGGCACTCGCCGCGAGCGCGGGCACCACGATGAAGTCGAGCTCACCGCTCTGTGCACGCGGCGCCTCGGGCGGCGGCTCGGCGAAGCGGCCACCCCGGATCGAGAGCTCCGTCACGGCGTGCACGCGAGCGAACGCGGTGCGGTGCCCGGTCGCGGTGGGCTCCATCACCGGGTAGAAGACGCTCTTGCCCTCCGCGCGAGCGGCTTGGTCCAGAGCCCGCACGTCCACCTCGTGCGACAGCGGCCAGAACAGCGCAACGCTGCGCGCGGCGCGATAGGCTTCGAGCTCGCTCAGCCGTGCGACGATACGCTCGCTGCGGATGCCCAGCGCCGGAGCCGGGTACGCCGCTCGCAAGGACCGCATGCGCTGGCGGATCTGTTTGCGGGCGCGGGCACGAAGCTCGCTCATCATTTCAGCGTCGTCCGTCACGGGTCCACAGTACACTGCTCCGAGCGGCCGCCAGTTGCAAAAGTCAGCCCTGGCGCGGCAGAGCCGATGGAGCCGTGCTCCACTTCCTCCTGAGGATTGATGCGCGTTTCGTTCGTCGTACCCGCTTTCCAGAATGAGCGCTCCGTGGGCGACGTGGTCCGCGGGCTGCGCGAGGCCGCGCGCGAGCTCGCGGCGGTGACGGAGCCGCCCGTGCTCGTCGTGGACGACGGGTCCACCGATACGACGGCGGAGCAAGCACGAGAGGCTGGCGCCCTGGTGCTGGCGCACGCTCACAATCGCGGCAAGGGCCGCGCCCTGCTCAGCGGATTTGCGCGCGCGCTCGAGCTCGGCGCCGA
>DASQDA010000757.1:0-2092 GCA_035634435.1 Polyangiaceae bacterium | reverse complement strand
GGCCGCCATCCTCCCCCGGCTGCGCGAGCTGCGCGCCAAACACGCGGAGCTCACCGAGACGCTCGGCAAGGTCGTGCCGCTGCGTTCCCCGCCCCCTCACCTCTACGCCGAGACCACCATCGAGCGCTTCCGGCAGACCCTCCGCGACGTCTTCCTCTCCGCCGACCAGACGCTCGCCAAGAACTACCTGCGCTTCCTCGTCGACCGCCTCGTCGTCCGCGGCAACGACATCGAAATCCACGGCAAAGCCGACGCTTCCGTGGCCCTTCTGGCCGCGAGCCCTGACCTCGCCTACCCCGCCCCCGTTAACCCTCCGCCGGAAGTTCTTACTTCCGTAGGTGGTTGGCTCCGACTCTAGGACTCGAACCTAGGACCCGGCGGTTAACAGCCGCCTGCTCTACCAACTGAGCTAAGTCGGAATCGGGCGCAAGACTAGCCATGGCGCGGGTTCCGTCAAGCGGAACCGCTCAGTAGTTGTGCGCAGCGCAACAGATCCGCGGGCCGGAGGGCCGATGCGTATTGACTCGACGGGCGGTCGCGCGGTACGCGCCGCCACGTGGCCACTCTCAAGGAAGTCCCGGCTGAGTCCCCGAGCCCGGAGCCGAGCTCCTCTGCGCCCTTGGGCACGCCGGAGTCGCCGGCTGCACTGAGCCCGGCAGCGGGCGCCGCCGCGGCATCCACCTCTGGGCCCAATCAGCCCGCAGAAGGCGCGGTGGCGCGCGAGGCAGGGCGCGGTGGCCTGGCGGTGGCCTTCGCCAAGGTCTACTTCATCTTGCAGGGGCTGGTGCAACAGATAGCGCTCCCCCGCGTGCTCGGGCTGGATGGCTACGGGGCCTGGTCGACGGTGAACTCGATCGCGAGCGTGACGTACAACCCGGTCATCTCGATGTCGATTCAGGGGGTGAGCCGCGCGGTGGCGGCAGCACGACCAGAGGAACAGAAAGCCGCGCTGCGCCGCGTCTTGCGCGTGCACGCCACCATTGCGGTGGTGTTCGCCTCGGCGTTCTTCTTGCTGTCGCGGTCGATCGCCAATCAAGCCGGGGCGCCGCACGTCGCTGCGGCGCTGCAGATTTTCAGTGCGGCCATGTTGCTGTACGCGCTGTACGCTCCGCTCATCGGCGCCTTGAATGGTCAGCGCCGTTTTTTGCAACAGGCCGGCTTCGACATCCTCGCAGCGACCATCCGCACGCTGGGCCTGATCGGTGGCGCCTGGTACCTCGCCAGCCGGGGTTTGGCGGTTGAGGGTGCTGCCGCCGGCTTCGTCATCGGATTGGTGTTGCTACTCGGCCTGGCGGTGTACGTCGTGGGCACGGGGGCGAGCGGTGAAGGCGGGCCGAGTGTTCGACGTCACCTGGCGTTCATCCTGCCGGTGCTCGCGGGCCATGTTTTGCTGAACCTGCTGCTGCAAGCGGACCTCACGCTGTTGCGGCGCTTCGCGGCCGACGCCGCGGTCGTCCGTGGACTGCCGATCACTGCGGCCGACCCTTTGGTGGGCGCCTACCGGGCCACGCAGCTGTTCTCGTTCCTCCCCTACCAGCTGCTGATCTCGGTCAACTTCATCCTGTTCCCCATGCTGGCGTCGGCAGTACGCGATGGTGATCGTCGCGCCGTGGCGCGCTACGTGGCCATGGGCGTGCGCATCGCCCTCTTGATCGCAGGTCTGATGGTGAGCGTCACCGCAGGGCTCGCAGAGGGGCTCATCAACCTCGTGTTCGGCGCCGAGGCGGCGGCGCTCGGCACCCGCTCGCTCGAGCTGCTGGCGCTCGGGTTCGGGGCCTTCGCCATTTTCGGTGTGCTCACCACGGTGCTCAATAGCCTGCGGCGCGAGCGAGCCAGCGCTGCGGTGACGGCAGTGGCGACGGCGGCAGTCGTGGTGCTGTGCTTCTTGCGTGTGCGCGGCCAAGAGTTCGGCGAGCCCCTGCTTTTCCGGACGGCCAGCGCGACGGCGGTCGGGCTGGTGATCGCGACCGTGGGTGCCGGTTTCCTCGTCTACCGCGCGGCGGGAGCGGTGGTGCCGCCGAAGAGCGCCGTGCGTGTGATCATAGCCGTGGCGCTGACGGTGACCCTGGGACGAGTGCTGCCCGATGGCGGC
>DASQDA010000756.1:0-4848 GCA_035634435.1 Polyangiaceae bacterium | reverse complement strand
AGCGCCTCATTCTTCTGAGCTCCGACGACAGCGCAGAGCTTCCTGCGCGCTCGCGCGAGGTCGGCATTGGAGCGTACCTGCTGAAGCCCGTGCAGCAGTCCGAGCTGCTCGAACCGATCTGGGTGGTGATGAACATGCCTGCCGACCCCATGCTCGAACCAACCCTCGCCCCGAGCGATCCAATCGGCCGTGCCCTTCGCCCCCGTCGCATTCTCGTCGCCGAAGACCACGAGTTGAACGTTGCGCTCCTGCACGAGGTGTTGAGGCAGCGCGGGCACCAGGCGCAGTTCGCGAGCAACGGGCGAGCCGCCCTCGTTCTGGCTACGACCGGCGCCTTCGATCTGCTGCTGCTCGATCTGCACATGCCCGAGCTCGATGGCTTCCAGGTCGTTCGCGCGCTCCGCGAAAGCGAGCGCGCCACCGGCAAGCATCTGCCCATCATCGCTCTCACGGCTCGTTCCTCCGCTCGCGATCGCGAGCGCTGCCTCGGCGCCGGCATGGACGACTTCCTTTCGAAGCCCATCGAAGCCCGCGCACTGTGGGCGGCCATCGAACGCATCGTCGTGGCCTTCCCGTCAATCACGCCGCCGGCGTCGGCGCTGTTGGACGCGCGGGCTATCCTGCGGGCCTGCGGAGACGAGGCGTCCATTCTCGAGCGTCTCCGCGATGTGTTTCAACGCAGTCTGCCCGAGCACATGTCGAGAGTGCACGCAGCGCTGCGCGCCGAAGACCCCGAGGCCATCGGCGAGGCTGCGCACTTGCTCTACGGTACGCTCTCGGCGTTTTCTTCAGTAGCCGGCGCGCTGGCCTTGACCCTCGAGGACTCAGCAGCGCGCCTGGAGCTCGAGAGTTGCCGGGAGCTCGTCGGCCGCCTCGATGCCATGTGCGCCGAGTTGCTCCAGGAGACGCGCACCCTCACATTGAGCCGCCTCCAGCCTTAGCGCAGGGGCGGCCCGTGGAAGCTCACACCCCGCGATAGACGAGTCGGGTGAAAAAGCCCGGATCGATGACGAAGTTCCCCCACTTGGCATCGTACGCAGCCGTTGGTCTCGCCGCCACGGCCTCCTTCTCCGACTTACCCTGTTGCTTCAGCTCGGCTACCTTGGCTCGAATGCTGCTGAGCATGTCGCGATAGGCAACGAGGTCGCCTCGCTTGGCGATCGGACCGTGCCCGGGCACGATCAGCGTCGTATCCGTGGCGCGCGCAAGGTTGACGTTCGCGGCTCGTATCATCCCGTCGATGCTGCCGCCGGTGTTTCGGTCAATGAAGGGATAGACCCCGTTCCAAAAGGTGTCCCCGGTCACGAGGACGTCTGCCGTCTTGAAGTAGACGTAGACGTCTGTATCGGTGTGGCAGGGGCCGTAGTAGTGGATCAACAGCGTCTCGCCGCCGAACTTCAGCGTCTTCTCGGTCTTGACGAGGGAAGTAGGACGCGCGGCGACTGAAGCCGGCTTGAACGTGTAATTCCAATCGTCCACGCGGGTGGTTTGCGACAAACGCTTGAGCGTGTTCTCTTGGGCAACGATGGTGGCCCCAGCACGGTGCAGCCAGTCGTTGCCGTCCGTGTGGTCCCAGTGCCAGTGCGTATTGACCACGTACTTGACGGGTCCGGGCCCGAGGCGTTCGAGGGCTGTCGAAAGTTTGTCCCGTGAGACACCGATCCCCGCGTCGACCAGCAGCTTGCCTTCGGCGTTGACCAGGGCCGCGATGTTGCCGCCAGAGCCCGATAGCGCGGACACGTTCCCGCGCACGGCCTCGACAATTATGTCAGCATTTGCCGCCGCTGCGTTGATTCTCGTGACAGGGCTCGCCACCGGCTCACGCGCAGACGCGTTGGTCACGGTGCTCAAACTCACTCCACTCGCCAGAAGTGTTGCGAGCGTCGCCACCGCAACGTTTCTACGGCAAGTCGTAGGCGTTCGCGTCACCTTCACCCTGTCGTCACGCAGGTCACGTTCAATCGCGATTGGCTCGGCCGCACTTGCATCGCAGGTCATCTTCATGTTGCATCCTTTCGGTGTTCGCCCGACACCCCAAGCACGGGGCGTACCAAGCGGCGCTGTCGCAGCTGCGCCGGCGAACTCTGCTCCTTCGCCAACACGCGGAGCGTGCGATAGGAAGGCACTGAGTCGACGCGGACAGTTCTCGTTCGTCCTGGCTCGAACCCGCTCGGCGCTCGCGCGGTGCCAGGTAGCGCGAGACATAACGGGGATGGCAATGGGGTCGGGTTCGTCTTAGCCTGCGCACACGCCAAGGGGCGGCGACGAGAAACCAGTATTGGAGCTCGGAATGGCTGATGTCCTATTAATCGACGACGATCCCGTTTTCATTGCCGAGCAGGTGCGGCAAACGTTCCCCGCGCACGCCGTCACGGTCATGCGGACCGGTGCTGAGGGCATCGCCTCCGTGCGCACGAATCCGCCCGACGTCGTCCTGCTCGATCTGCGGTTGCCGGATTGCTCGGGCCTCGAGGTGTACGAAGCCATTCGCCTGATCGACGCTCGTATCCCCGTGATTTTCGTGACCATGGCCAAGACGGCCGACACGGCCATCGAGGCCATGAAGCGCGGGGCGTTCAACTACGTCTACAAGCCACTCGATCTGCATCAGCTGCGCGCCACGGTCCTGGAGGCCTTGGACGTGGCGCAGAGCATGCGGTCGCCAGTAACGCTCCAGCAACAGCTGTTGGACGATGGCGTACTATTCGCTACTTGCCCGGCAATGCTGGAGGTGTACAAGGCCATTGGGCGCGTGGCGGGCCAGGACGTCACGGTCCTCGTTACCGGGGAGAGCGGCACGGGCAAGGAGCTCGTGGCGCGCGCCATCTACCAGCATAGTGCGCGCTCCAAGGCGCCCTACCTGGCGCTCAACTGCGCGGCGATTCCCGAGAACCTGCTCGAGAGCGAGCTCTTTGGCCATGAGCGAGGCGCGTTCACCGGCGCGGACCGGCGCCGCATCGGCAAGTTCGAGCAGCACAGCGGCGGCACGATCCTGCTCGACGAGGTCGGAGACATGCCCTTGCCGCTGCAGGCAAAGGTGCTTCGCTTGCTCCAGGAGCAAGCGTTCGAGCGCATGGGCGGCAGCGAGACCGTACGCACGGACGTTCGCCTCATCGCCGCGACGCACCACGACCTGCAAGCGCTGGTTGCGGAGGGCAAGTTCCGGCTCGACCTGTTCTACCGGCTGAACGTTTTCACGATTCAACTGCCGCCGTTGCGGGAACGGGGCGAAGACGTGGCGCTCCTGGCGCATCACTACGTGCAGCGCTTCAGTCGCGAGCTCGGCCGGGAAATCCGCAATATCGCGCCGGAGACCATGGAGCGACTCTGCGCCCACACGTGGCCGGGCAACGTCCGCGAGCTGCAGAACGTCTTGAAACAGTCGGTTTTGCGCGCCCGTGGTTTCACGCTGCTGCCGAGCTTCGTTCCAGCATTCTCCCAGCATGCGTCGGAGCCGCCGCCACCACCACCACCGCGCTCCACGCCGCCAGGAGGTTGCGACGTCGAGAGCTTCATTCGACAGCGGCTGAGTATGGTCGACGTCACGGATCTGTACGCGGAGACACGGCAGTACGTGGAGCGCGTACTGTTGACCCTCGTTCTGGAGCGCACCGCGGGCAACTATCGAGCCGCTGCGCAGACCCTGGGTATCTCGCGAACCACCATGCGGGGAAAGCTCCGCGCGCTCGGCATCTCGGTGGGTCACTCGATCGATCTCGAGGACGACTCGGCGCAATGACGGCCGCCAGCAGGCGCTGACCGTCGACGGGCACGTGGTCAGCCGAGGTAACCGTCGGTGCCACAGCGTTGGCCCGCAGTGATGGTTATTGACCGCCAGAGTCCCGCTGAGCTGCGATACGCTCTTCCAAACGGCCGCGCCGCGGAGCCACACGAGCAAATGTGCTTGGTACGCTTCGTGCTCTGCACCGTCGCGCTAGGCACGACTCGCCGCAGCCGTCTGCGCAGCACCGGCTCGCGGAGAGCGCGTGTTGCCTCACCGCGCCGTCCGAGCGTGAGTCTGCGATGAACCACAACCGAGTTACAACATGAGCAATCCAATCTCTCACTACAGCGTCGGCGTGACCCGCCGAGAGCTTCTGGTCGGCGGTGTGGCTCTGAGTGCCGCCGCCTGTACGCCGGCGGCGCTGCCAGGCGCGACACTGCAACCAGCTTCTCGACTCTCTACGAAAGGATTTCAGACAATGACCAACACCATCACGACCAAAGACGGAACCAACCTCTTCTTCAAGGACTGGGGCAAGGGGCAGCCCATCGTTTTCAGCCACGGCTGGCCGCTGAGCTCGGACACGTGGGACGAGCAGATGTTCTTCTTCGCCTCCAATGGGTACCGGACCGTCGCACACGATCGCCGCGGCCATGGACGATCGGATCAGCCCTGGAACGGCAATGATATGGACACCTACGCGGATGACCTCGCCGCGTTGATGGAGAAGCTGGATCTGAGAGAGGCCATTCTGGTGGGGCATTCGACTGGCGGAGGCGAGGTGACGCGCTATCTGGGCCGGCACGGAACGGGTCGTGTTGCCAAGGCTTCGATCATCAGCGCCATCCCGCCCGTCATGCTGAGGAGCGACACGAACCCCCAAGGGAAGCCGCGCTCCGACTTCGACGCCATCCGCAATGGCGTATTGAGTGACAGGTCGCAGTTCTACAAGGAGCTCGCATTTCCGTTCTTCGGAGCAAATCGCCCTGAGTCGACAGTGTCGGCGGGCGTTCGCGATCAGTTCTGGGCCATGTGCATGCAGGCCGGTGTGAAGGGTGCCTACGACTGTATCAAACAATTCTCGGAGTCTGACTTCACGGAGGATCTGAAGCGCATCGAGATCC
>DASQDA010000755.1:0-4758 GCA_035634435.1 Polyangiaceae bacterium | reverse complement strand
ACGGCGGCGGGTGACGAAAAGCTCGAGAGCATCGTCTTCCCACCGCAGAGCGCCCCGTACGGCGAGGACTGGCACCCAACGGTGGCGACCCACGAGGCCATGGCTCTGAAGCTCACGCAGCTCCTCTCGGCGCGCCTGGGGTGGTGAGCACGCCGCGGCCCGAGCCCCTGGGCAGCGTTGACGCGCGGAGCCACGAGCTGTAGCGTCACCGCCCATGCGCAGCCAAGCGACCAGCGTCGAAGGCTACCTGGCCAGCCTGACGCCGGATCGTCGTGCAGCCCTTGCGGCGCTGCGTGCGTTGGTCCGCAAGTGCTGCGATCCGAAGCTCGAGGAGGGCATCCAGTACGGGATGATCGGCTACTACGTACCCCATCGCATCTATCCGGAGGGCTATCATACGGATCCGGAACAGCCGCTCCCATTTGCGGGGATCGCCTCGCAAAAGCAGCACATGGCACTCTACTTGATGCACCTGGCCATCGACCCGGAAGAAGCGGCTTGGTTTCGCGCAGCCTGGTCTCGATCGGGGAAGAAGCTCGACGCCGGCAAGTCGTGTATCCGCTTCAAGAAGCTGGACGACCTGGCGCTCGACGTAGTGCGGGAGGCGCTCGAGCGCGTGAGTGTCACGGCCTACGTCACGGCTTATCAGCGTCAGCTCGCGCCCGCAGCCAAGCGCGCCCGATCGGCGGAAACGCGTTAGGTCGAACAGGTCCGTCCCAGCGGCATATTTGTTCATAGGGCTACAGACGTGGACAGCGACAACAACGCGTCGGGCGCTGAGCCCGTTTATGTCATCGAATCGATTCCAGTAGGGGGGGAGCACGAGCTCGACCCGGAAGCGATCCGCGTCGAAGGCATCCCAACGCCTGCTCACTTGCGAGTCTTCGAAGAGCTCGCCCGCGGCGCCATGGGTCGCATTCACCCGGCTACCGATCGCAACCTACTTCGGCACGTGGCGCTCAAGCGCATGGACAAGAAGTATGCGGGTGAGCGCTTCTACCGCGACGCATTCATCGCCGAAGCTCAGATCACCGGGCAGCTCGAGCACGCCAATATCGTGCCCGTGCACGAGCTCTCGCTGGAAGGCGGAGCGCCCTACTTCACCATGAAGCTCATCCATGGGGTGTCGTTCCAGCGCTGGCTGCAGGACCCGCTGCATATCGTGGGCTCCAGCGAACGCCTGGAGCAGGGCCTCGAGATCTTCGTGAAGGTTTGTGACGCGCTCGCCTACGCCCACCACCGCGGGGTGATCCACCGTGACCTCAAGCCTGAGAACATCATGGTGGCAAGCTTTGGCCAGGTCTACCTGATGGATTGGGGGCTCGCGCGCCTGACCCGGACCACCCCTGCGTCCGGAAAAGCGGCGGCGATGGAAGCTCGCGGGCCGGTGGGTACTCCCGAGTACATGGCGCCGGAGCAGGCCCGCGGCGAGCCTGCCGAGATGAGCGAACGTTCGGATATCTTCGGTCTCGGCGCGGTGCTCTACGAGCTGGTGAGTGGGCGGCGACCTTACGGCGACCATCGTGATCAGAACGTCATTCTCGAGCGCGCCCAGGCCGGAGCCGTGGTCCCCATCGAGTCGGCCGTGATGGGCATCAACGTGCCCAAACGCATCCGCGCTGTCATCGCCAAGGCGACCGCAGCCGACCCGGCGGACCGGCACGCCACCGTGACCGAGCTGCAGCACGACATTCAGACGTTCTTGCGTGGTGGATTGCATCTGCCGCGCAAGGTGTTCGCGGCCGGTACCATCATCATGAACGAGGGCGAGCGAGGTGACGCCGCCTACATGATCTTGACGGGCAGCTGTCAGGCATCACGCAGCGTCTCGGGGCGCAAAGAGGTGCTTTCGACCATGATGCCGGGGGACGTCTTCGGCGAGATGGCACTGCTCCTGGACGAGCCCCGCGCTGCAACGGTGGAGGCGCTCACGCCGGTCACGGCGCTCGTGCTCGACAGCCACACCATGACGGAGGGGCTCGGCGTCAATGGTTGGACCGGGGCGCTGGTGCGTGCCCTCGCGCAGCGTTTTCGCGCTCTGGAACAGCAGGTTCGGGATTCGGGCATGGCTCGCGGGCCCTAGCCAGTGCTGCTTTGCAGCTGTGAAGTCTCACTCGGTACGCGCTGTGCATATCGTTGTGGGAAGGCGACGGTCCCCGCCGCCAGCTCACGCAGGCACAAGGAGGTCGACATGTTGCACTGGGCGCTCGTATTGTTCGTCTTGGCGTTGGTAGCGGCGTTTTTCGGTTTCGGTACACTCGCCGGCGCGGCCGCCAGCGTCGCTGAGTTGTTCTTCTACGGCTTCCTCGCTCTCGCGATCATCATCCTGATCGCCAACTTCACCCGTCGTTCCGTGTAGTCGTTCGCAACGCGAGTGGCGTGCGCTCGAATGCGTCGGTGGGTCCATCCGCACGTGAACGTAGGGTGTCCCGCAGCTCGCGGCGCGTGTTCGAGAAATGAGGCGGCTTTGCGGTGACGGGGCATGGCGCCCCGGCCGCGCGAGTCGCGACCTGCCGTGGCAGGGCCGAAGTGCGCACACTGGCGGCTTTTCGACAGCCGCATGGCGGGGCACGCTTGTTGCTCATGGGGCGCATCAGGAGACCAAGTATGAAAAGAGCCATCATTCGTCTGCTGCCCGTCTGTTTTATCGTCGCTTGCGCCAGTGATCGCCGTCCGGCGGACGCACCGGCGTCTGGAGACGCCTACACAGCAGCTAGCTCGCCGGCCAGCGCTGCAGACACTGCGGACACGAGTGACACGTCTGCGTTAGGCGCTAGCGATACGCAAGCTTCGGGGGCCAGCTCCACGGCTGCGAATACAAGCAGCACGACCAGCAATCCGAGTGGACCGGCAACGACAACGACGTCGAGCACCAGTGGCTCGGCCGCCCCCGCCGCTACGGGCGCGGCAGCTCCTGCCGTCGAACGCCGTGACGGAGCCGTGGCTGCCGACAACACGGGCGTCAACGAGCGCGATCGGAACGCCGCCAAGATGACGCCGGGCGATCAGAAGGAAAATACTTCCGATCTCGAGATAACCCAGAAGATCCGTCAGGCCGTGATGGCCGACGACTCGCTGTCGTTCACAGCCAAGAACGCAAAGATCATCACTGCTGGCGGGCGGGTGACCCTCAGAGGGGTCGTCAAGTCCGACCAGGAGCGCACGTCCATCGCCGCGGCGGCTAGCAAGATAGTTGGCGCGGGCAACGTAGATAACCAACTCGAAGTGAAGAAGTGAAGAGGACACCATGAAGCGAGCAGTGATTGGAACGGTCGATTCGCGCGAGAGCGCGGAGCAAATGGTGCTTAGCCTGCAGCAGGCAGGGTTTGCGTCGAGCGATATCTCGGTGCTGTTTCCCGACAAGCATGGGACACGCGACTTTGCTCACGAGCACAACACCAAGGCGCCCGAAGGAGCCGTGGCAGGCGTCAGCGCTGGCGGTGCCGTCGGTGGCACGATTGGTCTGCTCGCGGGCATCGGTGCGCTCGCCATTCCCGGTCTTGGCCCATTCATCGCCGCAGGTCCGATCATGGCTGCCCTCAGCGGAGCTGCCGCAGGTGCAGCCGTGGGCGGAGTCACTGGAGCGCTCATCGGCATGGGCATTCCGGAGATCGAAGCAAAGGCCTACGAAGGCAAGCTCCGCGGGGGCAATATTCTGCTGGCTGTGCACACGGAGGATCGAGAGGAGCAGAAGAAGGCGACCGAGATCATGAAGCGCATGGGCGCTCACGATGTCGACGCGACCAGCGAAGCGGGCGTACCGAGCCACGACAAGACGACTTCCGACCGGAAGTATTGATGGTCGGCCCCATTCGGCTACGCAGCTAGCCGAGCTAGTACATCGGCCCGGAACCTCGTTCCGGGTTGATGTACGCCTCAGCAGCCGGCTTGCATGGGCGAGCCCGCTCGAGCTATGTTGCGTCGTCGCTCGGGGCGTGGTCGTTCGACCGCTGAGAAGCACCCGTAGAACCTGATCCGGCTCATACCGGCGTAGGGAAAGCGCGCAAGTGAGCTCGGCCTCGGCTCCTTTCGGGCGGCAGAAAGAACACCACCCCCGATGACGAGACTGCTGCCGCTGCGTGGAGCCTTCAACCCCTCGACTGCCCGTGCGGGTACCAACCCCGGCTCGTTTGCCAACGCTCCGGACGTGGGCGGTGCCAGCTCTTTCTCGTCGCCGGATACACCCGGCATGCCCGCTCCCAGTGAGAAGACGGCCTGGGACTTTCTGCCCAGCGGATTCACGCGGCAGGGCGATCGGGTGCTCGGACCGAGCGGCTTCCTGCCCGTGACGCAGCTCGAGAGCGCGCGGGTTGGCCTGATCACTCCCGAGATGCAGCGGGTCGCCGCGCGCGAAGGCCATCTGACGGCCGAGCAGGTGCGCCGCGAGGTCGCCTCTGGCCGGCTGATCATTCCCGCCAACAAAGTCCACCTCGGCTACGGACTGGACGCGATGGCCATCGGCCGTGCGACGCGTACCAAGGTGAACGCGAACATGGGTGCATCGCCGGTCTCGTCGAGCACCGATGAAGAGGTCGAGAAGCTACGCTGGGCCGAGCGCTGGGGCGCCGACACAGTCATGGATCTTTCCACTGGGGGCAACCTCGACGAGTGCCGGCAGGCGATCGTGCGCGCTTCACGGGTGCCGATCGGCACCGTGCCCATCTACTCGATGATCATCGGCAGACGCATCGAAGATCTGAGCGAGCGCGACATCTTGGACGGGCTGCTGCACCAAGCCAAGCAGGGCGTCGATTACTT
>DASQDA010000754.1:0-6665 GCA_035634435.1 Polyangiaceae bacterium | reverse complement strand
TCATCGAAGGCGCCTGCGTACGCGTCGCAGCAGCTCTGAAGCGCCGCGAGGTGAGCTTCATGTTTCGAGTGCACGCGGCGCTCGAAGCTCATGTCGCCGTTTCGCCACTTCAAGAACTCCAGGTCCGCGCGAAACCCATCCTCGCGCGCGGTTGAATCGACCAAATGGTAAAATCATTCTACGGTGAAGCCTATTCAGGATGGCGGCGCCTTATTGAAACTTACCAAATGGTAATCCCGCCTGGCTCCCGCGCAAGCCGTGGGGAAATTCAACGCGCGTTTCCGGGCCAGTGACAGCGGAAGCGCTGCGTGCCGTGGCTGGCGCTTGCCTACGGTGGGCTGGCAGACCATGAAGGGACCTTGATGTCAGGTCACGAGCGAGCCAACCCCATCCTGAGCTCTGGACGGAACTTCTGGAAGTCGACGAGGGCGGAGCAATCGGGTGTGCTGGTGGACGCCGCAGACTATTACCTGGCCTTCTACGAAGCTGCGCAACAAGCGAAACGCAGCATTCTGATCGCGGGGTGGCAGTTCGATCGTGGAGTGCCACTGCTAAGGGGCGACGATGCGCCGCCGGGCGCCGAGGTGCGCCTGCTCAAGTTCTTGAATGGCCTCTGCGAGCAGAATCCCGAGCTCGAGATCTACATCCTGGCGTGGGACTTCCACGTGGTGTTCGCGCTCGAACGCGAGTGGATGCAGAAGCTCTACTTCCACTGGGCGACCGAGAAGCGCGTCCACTTTCGCTTCGATCAAGCCAGGCCGGATCACGGATCCCACCACCAGAAGTTCGCCGTTATCGACCGCAGGGTGGCCTTCGTCGGCGGCATCGATCTGTGCGAGGCGCGCTGGGACGATCGCCATCATCAGCAAGACAACCCGTTGCGGCTCACCCGCGGCGCGCCTTCGAAGCCGTACCACGACGTCCAAGCTTACCTTGCAGGGTGCGAGGTCACCGACGTCCTGCGGGAGCTCTTCGTCGACCGCTGGGCGCGCTCCGAGGGTGCTCCGCTGCAGCTTACTGAGTGTGACGTGGGCGGCGCGGGCGACTATCGGCCCCGCGGGGCGCTCCCTCTCGGGCCGCGTGAGGTCGCCTTCAGTCGCACCGATCCGCGAGCGCCAGGGGACACCGTGCGTGAAATCGAGGCGCTATTCGTGGCTGCGATCGCCGCGGCGGAGCGCCTCATCTACATCGAGACCCAATACTTCAGCAGCCGAGCCGTCTGTAACGCCCTGATGCAGCGCATGCAAGAGCCCGATCGACCGTCGCTGGACATCGTGGTCGTGCTCAATAAGGAACCGGAAGCGCTCAAGGAAGAGCTCGCCATTGGTCTGAGACAATCCAAGATTTTGATGCAGCTGTCCGCTGCAGCTGCCAGGACGGGCCACGCCCTCGGTATCTACGAGTCACTGTGTGAAGGCGACGATCCGGAGCGGGCGACCACCTACATACATTCGAAATTGCTCTGTGTGGACGACCGCTTCCTGAGCGTGGGCTCGGCCAACATGACGAATCGGAGCATGGGTGTCGATACCGAGCTGCACGTAACGTGGGAGACCGCCGACGCTGCCTCCGGTGATCGGCAGCTCATCGAGGCCATCCGCGACGTTCGCGTCAGCCTGCTGGCGGAGCACGCCGGCTTGCTGGGCCCGGACGGCGCGCCGTTTCAGTCCGGCGAGCTAGGCAGGGCCCGGGGACTGGTCGAGTGGCTGCATGCGCAGACCCGGCTGCCCAATGCGAGACTGAAGATTCATGTCGCCGCGACGCCCGGCGAGCGGCAGATTGCGAGCATCATCGACCCCGAGGCCTTGCCGTTCGACCCCGCCAATCCGGACTACAAGGACGGAAGCTCCAACGAGAGCGAGAACCCGGAAACGCGACCGCTCTTCGTCGGCGGGATCAGCGCGTTGTGGGAAAAACTGAAGCCGGGATGAGTGAGAGCTGGCCGCCTATCGGGCGCACGCGACCATGCGGTCGTGTACTCGCCGCGCAGGGCTCTGCGAGCGACGCAGCGAAAAGACTGCTGCTCTGCCTATACGCTTGATTCCGGTCCGCATATGAGGTCTCTCCACCGCGATGTACGTTCGGCGGCAGGCGGAGCCGGGAGCAAAGCTGGGCTTCCATGGGGTCCACCCCCGCGGCGCCTGGCTGCGCCTCGTCGTGGTGGTCGTGTTTGCCTCGGCTGCTCTGGCCAGCTTGGTCGTCACCACCCAACGGCTGGAGCCGCCCGCGCGGGGGCCATTCGACGCGCGGCCGCTCAGAGAGATTCGCAGGGTCCAGCCGGACTTCGTCTTGATCGGCAACTCGATGGTGAACACGCGCTTCCACGAAAAGACGCTGCGCCAGCTGCTCGCTCCACGCACGGTGGTCAAGGTGGCAAACGGCGGCAGCAAGTCCAGCGCCTGGTATCTCTATCTCAAGAACTACGTCATCGCCTCCGGCGTGCGTCCGCGGAGGGTGATCCTCTTCTTCGTCGACAATGACCTGACTCGACCCGGGTCGCGCCGCGGTTGTTGCTCACGCGCTGGTTGACCCTCCCGCGCGTGGTGGTGTTTTTTGCGCTCACCAACCTCGGTTGGCTGATTTTCCGGGAAACTAGCATCGATCGCCTGGCTGCGAACCTGGCGCTGCGACCTGGCTCCGATTCGCCCGAGCAGCTTGCGGCCGCGGGTTACTTCCTGGGGACGATCGTGGTGTATGCGCTGCCGCTGTGTGTCGACACGGCGCTGGACCTCACCGGCGTGACCAGACAGCCGCGTCAGTCCATGCGCTGGGTGGTGCTGCAAGGTGCCGCGTTGGGGCTACTGATCGCGGGCATGGCCCTACTCTATAGTGACGTGCCGAGCGACTTCATTTACTTCCAGTTCTGATCGGGTCGCAGCGCGGCCGTCCGCTTGCGCTAGGGTAACTGGGCAATGACGTGGATGATCTACGGCGCCAATGGCTACACGGGTGAGCTCATCGCGCGCGAGGCCAGCAAGCGCGGCATGGCGCCGATCCTCGCGGGACGCAACGCAGGGGCCGTCGAGCGACTGGCGCAGGAGCTGGGCTTGCCCGCGCGCGTATTCGAGCTCACGGGCGACGGCTTCGGCCCTGGCAAGCTGCAGGGTGTCCGCCTGGTGCTGCACTGTGCGGGTCCGTTCTCGCGAACGAGCGCGCCGATGTTGCAGGCCTGCCTCGAAGCGAAGGCACACTATCTCGATATCACTGGCGAGCTCGCGGTCCTCGAGCACGCTTTCTCGCGGAGCGCCGCGGCGGCAGCGGCGGGCATCGTGGTGTGTCCCGGCGTCGGCATGGACGTGGTGCCAACGGATTGCATTGCACTCGCCTTGCACGCTGCGCTGCCGGATGCTGTCTCGCTGGCCCTCGGTTTCGACACGCGTTCACGCCTGTCTCGAGGTACCCTGCGCAGCACACTGGAGGGCATTGGCAAGGGAGCGCGCGTGCGCAGAAACGCCAAGCTGCAGGTGGTGCCCTGGGCCCACGGGGTTCGCCGCATCGACTTTGGCAAGGGTGAGGTCTGGGCCATGACGGTGCCGTGGGGGGACCTCGAGAGCGCGTTTCACAGCACCGGGATCCCCAACATCGAAGTCTACATGGCCTGTCCGCGGGCGGTCATCGAGGCGGTTCGTCTGCTGCGGCACGCGCCCGCTCTTTGGCAATCCCGCTCGCTGCACGCATTGGCAGAGCGCGCGGCTTCCAGCACCCGGGGGCCCAGCGCGGAGCAGCGCTCGGCTGCCCCGACCTACGTCTGGGGCGAGGTCGTGAACGCTCACGGTCGGCGGCGGACCGCGCGACTCCGAACGGCGAATGGCTACGATCTGACGGTGAGTGCAACGTTGTACGCCGTCCAGGCGTTGCTGCGCGCCGAGGCAACGCTGCCCGGCTGCACCACACCCGCGAAGCTGCTCGGCACCGAGTGGGTTACCACCCTGCCTGGCTCCGGTCCGTTGCTCATCGAATGAGGCGCGACGTCGGCGTCGGCTGTCAACCTGCGCGCCGCTTCGCAATGCGAGGAGCGGAGGTGTCCCAGCCTGCGTCGAGAGGGCGACCGGGCTCGTCCAGGTCGAGGATCAGTGGTGCGTGGTCGGAGGGGGTGGGCTTGCCCTTGCGCGCCTCACGATCGATCTCGCTCCAGACCATCCGCTCGCAAACTGGGCGGGTGACCAGTAAATGGTCGATGCGCATCCCCAGATTCTTGTGAAAGTTGCCCGCTCGATAGTCCCACCACGTATACCGTTCTGGTTCCGGGTGCATGCGCCGGTAGGCGTCGACCAGGCCCCAGCCACAAAGCGCCTGGAAGGCTTGGCGCTCCTCGGGCGACACGTGGGTGCCGCCATGGCAAGCCTTGGCGTCCCACACATCTTCGTCAGCCGGCGCAACGTTCAGGTCACCACCCAGCACGAGCTGCTCGGTCGCAGTGCGTGTTTGCTCCAGCCAGCGCGAGAGAGCGCGGAACCAGGAAAGCTTGGCCTGGTAGAACACCGAGCCCACGGAGCGCCCATTGGGCGCATAGACGCTGACGACCCGCGTCCGACCGCAGACGGCCGAGATCATGCGCGCCTCGTGAAGGGGCTCGTCGTCACCAACCTCCGCGGTGGCTTTGGAGCCAAGCGGTAGGCCGAAGTTGGTGATCACGTCCGAGATGCCGACGCGACTCGCGATCGCTACGCCATTCCAGCGGCCTTCGCCGTGGTGGGCCAGCTCGTAACCATGGCGAGCCAGCTCTTCGTGTGGCGCTGCGGCGTCAGCGAGCTTCGTCTCCTGCATCAGGAGCACGTCCGGCTCTGCGCGGTCGAGCCACCAGGTCACCTTCGTCATCCGGGCGTTGAGCGAGTTCACGTTCCAGGTTGCTATTCTCACGGCGGACTCGCCATAGCATCACTCGGCATCGGCACCTCGACGACTCGCAGTCCTGGTCTCAGGGGCCTCGCCGAGGCATCTCGACACGTGGTTCTGAGCCGTGGGATGCGCCCGCGAGGCAGCTGGCCCCGCTGGCGTGGACTTCACGCCGTCCCGGCGGGGCAGGAAGGGACAAGCTGGCCGGGCAGCGCGAATCGCCAAGCGCATGCAGCGGTGACAAGCTAGAAATCCCGTGTGGACATCCTCGTAACCGGCGGTACCGGAGTTGTGGGCGCACCAACCATTGCAGCGCTCGTGCGCCGCGGTCATCAGGTTCGCCTGTTTTCGCGGCATGCTTCCGAGCACCTGGAGCTCTGGCCGCGAGCGGTAACCGCTACCGACGGCAGTATCACTGATCCAGACGCCCTGAGGCGCTCGATGGACGGCTGCGGAGCTGTCGTCCACCTGGCAGGCATCGTCAGCGAGCAAGGCTCCAAGTCGACGTTCGAAGAGGTCAACGTGGAAGGAACGCGCCGCGTGCTCGAGGCCGCGACCGCCGCCTCCGTCAGGCGCGTGGTGTACGTGTCGTCCTTGGGCGCCGACCGCGGAGAGTCGCCTTATCACCAGTCCAAGCGTCGCGCCGAGGAGCTCACCCGCGCGTTTCCCGGAGAATGGGTCGTGCTGCGACCCGGAAACGTCTACGGTCCAGGCGACGAGGTGATCTCGCTCCTGCTCAAGATGGTGCGGGTGCTCCCCGTCGTGCCAGCCATCGACGGTGGGAGCCACCGCTTTCAGCCCATGTGGGTCGAGGATCTGGCGGAGGCGCTGGCTCAATCGGTGGATCTTCCCGACATCGTGGGGCGTTCGCTCGACCTTGCTGGCCCCGAGCTCACCTCGATGAACGACTTGATTGAGCGCTTCGCAGCGCTCACGGGCCGCTCTCCTGTCAGAGTGCCCGTGCCTGGCTTCCTGAGCGTGCTCGGTGCGCGCGCCGCAGGGCTGATGGGGTTGCACGTTCCGCTCGACGCCGGCCAGATCCAGATGCTCGAGGAGGGCAACCTGATCCCGGATCCGGGTGACAACGCTCTGGCGTCCGTCTTCGGACTCCAGCTCACGCCACTGGATGCGGGGCTGCGGCGACTGGCTGACACCTTGCCTGAAAAGACGCTGCAAAGCGGCGTCGGTTCCCTGGTCCGACGTCACGTCTGGGCTGACATCGTCGGCAGCCGCATTGGCCCGGAAGCACTCTTCGAGCGCTTCCGGGCCCGCTTCGGCGAGATCACTCCCTGGCACGTTGCCGTCGGGGTCGAGCCCGGTACCCCCATCGATCCACGGCTTGGCGCCACGCTAACGATGCATCTGCCTTTGCGCGGAAACGTGCAGGTGCGCGTGCTCGAGCTCGAGCCAACGAGTCTGACGCTAGCTACCGTCGAGGGCCACCCGCTCGCGGGAGTGGTCCGCTTCCGCCTGGAGACTTTGCCGGACCACCGACTGCGCTTCCACGTCGAGGTTCACGATCGTCCCGGCAGCATTGCCGACTGGCTGGTGATGTCCAGCGTGGGCGGGGCCCTCCAGGTAGCCACGTGGCGCTCGACGGTCGAGCACCTAGTTGCCGAAAGTGGCGGCGAAGCGGCCGACGGGGTGCATGACCAAAGTGAGACGTTGCACGGCGCCCGTGCCAAGCAGGTGGAGGCCTGGGCAACGGAGCTCGTGAATGCCCGGACGCGCGAGCTGCACCAGGCCGGGCTTTCCGAGAGCACGCTGCCTGGCGAACGTTCCGGCTCCTGAGCGCAAGCCGGCAGAGCCGGCGAATATGCGTTCGGGTC
>DASQDA010000753.1:0-5698 GCA_035634435.1 Polyangiaceae bacterium | reverse complement strand
AGCCACTCTGGAACGCTGGTTGAGCAATAAGAACGTGGAGTCGTTCTGCAGCTGGCTTTTGGACCCTCAGAGCTTCATCGTGGTTGCCGAGGTCGAGGGGGAGGTATGCGGCGTCGCCTGCCTGCACGCCGGAGGGAGTGTTCGACTCTTTTACGTGCAGCCCGGGCGGCAGCGCGGCGGAGCGGGTGCAAGCATGCTTCGCGCGCTGGAGGTGCAAGGGCGGCGCTGGGGGCTGGCCGAGCTGCGCCTCACCAGCACCGTTGGCGCCCGGGCGTTCTACGAGCGCCACGGGTACGCCGCGAGCGGCGAAGCCGTTCCGGCTTTCGGCGTGTTGTGGCATTACCCCTATACCAAGAGCCTGAGCACGTGAGGCCTCGGATGGCGCGTCGCGTTGATTCGTGAGCTGCCGACACGCGGCTGCTAACGCGCACTGCTGCGAGCGCGCCCGCTGGTGGCGCTTGGAGGGAGTGCGCGCGGGACGGCGGGAGTCTGCTCGCTTGGAGCTTCGGAGACCGAGAGCGCACCCCGCTGCTGACGCCAACCTTGGCGCAGCAGCCAGGTGTGTGGCGGCACGACGGGCGGCGTTCGAGGAGGAGTGAGTGCTGCGGGTACCAGGCCCTTTATCGAGCTGATGGGGGCGGCGTCTGCGAACTCTTTGAAGCCGCGGAAGTAGGGAGCGGAGGAATAGGGATCGATGGGCTTGCGGGGTGAGGCGCCGGGCGTGCTCCTGTTGTTGAGCACAGCGATCAACGCGTTCCGAACCGCGCGTGGCGAGGTCAGCGCACGACCGTGCCAGCGGTCCGCCCAGAAACCTCCGCGCCGGGACAGCAGCTGATTTACCCGCCGTGCGATGCGGATGGCGAGGCCTCGCATGCCCGCAGACAAGGCGAACGCGCTCGACGCCTCGACGAGCAGATGCAGGTGGTTCCCCTGCACCGAGAACTCGACCACGCGAAACCCGCGGGACGCCCGCGCGGCATCGGAGATGGCGTCGCGCAGCGTCGGAAAGATCAGCTGCGTGCGCAGCGAGCGCAAGCTTGACCGCAGCGTCACGTGCAGCGGATGAGCGGATTGATGCTTCGGGCGCGCGCGATGGGGCGTGCCAGCGCGACCAGATCGCGGTTTGCGCCCCGCCCCGGGCCGACGCCCGCCCCAGGTGTTCGGAACGGGCAAAGGCGTCTGCGGCATTTGAAAGGGCTAATGTGCCTGAAACGTGTGTTCGCGGCAAGTGCGAGGCTCGCAAGTGACGGCCGCCGCTACCCTAACGTGGGGCGAGGCGCCGCGGCGAGCGCGGTCATGCAAGTTTGTGCCGGTGTTCGTTACGCGTTAGCATGGCACTGGCACCGCGGAGGAAACTGGTGAATACGAGCTTTGGCGCTGCGGCGCTGGATGATGCAACCTTTCACGCCGGCTTTCCGGACTCCTTGTTCGAGCGCCTTTCGGCGTTCGGCATCGGTGGCAGGGGCCAGGTGATCACCGATGTTGGCTCCGGGATCGGATCGCTGGCGCGCGGCTTTGCCCGACGCGGGTCGCGAGTGATCGGCGTCGAGCCTGACGAACGCCTCGTGGAGCAAGCCAGACAGCTGGACGCGCAGGCGCAGGTAGCGGTCGAGTACGCGCTCGGCACCGCGGAGTCCCTGCCGCTCGGTGACCGCACCATGGACGTCGTGACGGCTGGCGAATGCTGGCATTGCTTCGAAGGACCGCGTGCCGCGAGCGAGATGGCGCGCGTGTTGCGGTGGAGCGGGCGCGCCGTGATCGCGCATTTCGACTGGCTGCCCGTTGCTGGCAGCGCGGTGGAAGCAACCGAGCGCTTGATCAAGAAGCACAACCCAGCCTGGCGCATGGGCGGCTGCAACGGCTTCCACCCGGAGAGCATCCCGGATCTCGCGGCCGCGGGTTTCAAGGAATTCGAGAGCTTCTCCTACGACGCGGATGTGCCCTACACTCCGGAGGCGTGGCGCGGGCGCGTCCGCGCTGGCGTGGGTGCGGCGCTTTCACCCGCTGCACTGGCGGCCTTCGACATCGAGCTCGCGCGCCTCGTGAAGGAGTCCTATCCCGGACCAATGCTGGCTGTCCCGCATCGGGTGTTCGCCCTGCTGGCAAGACTTGCCCGGGCTGTGTGAGGTGAGGCCCTAGCCGCTGCCCGCTCGCTCCAGCCAGTCTTGTCGGGTGAGAGCGTAACAAGCCGTGTTGCGGCGGCCCTCACCGACGGCGACCGGCTGACCACGTCGCACCCCCTCGTGGAGCATTCCGGCCTTTTCGGCCGTGCGGACCGAGGCCGCGTTGCGCTCGTCACACGTCCACGACAGACGAAGCCAAGGCCAGGCGCTGAAGCCCCAGTGAAGCATGCTCGTGAGGACCCGCGTTCCGAGGCCGCGCCCTGCCTCGCTCGCGCGGATGAACATGCCGACCTCCGCGCAGCCGCCGGCAAGCGGCCCCTCGCGCAGGTGAAAGCCGGTGCCGCCGAGCAGCCGCTGCCCGTCACTTGCAAAGATGCCGAGCACGAACTCCTCGGAGAGCAAGTAGCGAGCCCGAGAGCGGCGCACCGTCCGCTCGGCGTCCTCGACCGACTCGTTGGGCGTTGCCCAGGGCATCCATGGGCGAAGGTGCTCGTAAGACTCGTTCTTCGCCGCCGCGAGTAGGGGCCCGTCGCCAACGTCGTAGGAGCGCAGGACGAAGTCACTCGTTTCGTGACGCTCGGGCGCGAACAGGTAGCTCACGGGTATCAGCGTACATCTGGGCGCGCCTGTCGCAAAGCGCGCTTCGGCCCAGGCGAGGCCCGCGCGGCTCACGCCCGCGCTCGCGCGCTACCAACGGCCCGTGAGTGGACGCCAGCAGCTCAGATTGGGCACCTGGGCCTGAATCAGCTCGAGATCGGGTCGGAAGCGGACGTCCCGCAAGATTCGCGGGCGTGCAATGCGATCCATGCGAAACGTCCGCGCCTCTTGCTTGTCCACGTCACGCGCGAGCACGTACCAAACCGGCGTCTCCACGAGCAGCCCATGCGGCTCGATACGCCGCGCCGAGCTGCGCCCCTCGCGGTCGGTGTAAGCGAAAGCTAGCCCGAGTCCTGTCGAGAATGCTTCCTCGAACAACCTGAGGAGCTCGGGTGGCGCCTCGGCAATCCCCGCGCGCGTGTTTTCGCTCGCCGGTTGTCCGACGATCACGCGGCGGCACAGCGCGCGAAGCGCGCCCGCCTTTGCCGGCGGCAGGCTGGCGAGCAGCTTCGCCATGCCGGAGTTGGCGGCCTCGCCCCATGGCAGGTCGCTGGCACTGCGCGACAGACGCGCTGCCAACCAGATGGCGACCACCTCTTCGAGCCCGAGCTGCACGGCGAGCGCCCCACGCTGACCGTGCCAGCGGATGCCGCCGCCCGGCCCTGCCTCGCCTTCGATGCACATGCCGCGTTCGCGCAGGGCGGCAAGATCGCGAAGCAGCGTTCGGCGGCTGACCCGCAGCTCCTCGGCGAGAGCACCAATGCTCGTCGCTTCACCGCTGCGCAGCAGATCAGAAAGCTCCATCAAGCGTTCCGCACGCGGCATATGGTGACAGTTTTTGTCACCGTCTGGGCCTATGTCAACGCGGGTGCCCGGGGCTCACCGCCCCGCCCAAGGAGCGACCATGTCCAGTACCTCGGCCAAGCCGCCGCAGCCCGCTTCGCGAAAGCTCAAGGACCTGTTCGATGCCACGCTCGTTCAGGCGATAGCGGCGGAGCTGTCCCGGGCACACCCGGTGTTCGACGCGGTTGCCTTCACCCAGAGCAGCCTCACAGGCCTGACAGACCTCGAGCTGACCGCGCGTGGCTGGCAGCTTGCGGAGGCGATGCAGCGGCACCTACCACAACCGTTCGCACGCGCGGCGGAAGTGCTAATTGCGTCGCTCGGTGCCGAGGTCCGTTCGCCAGACGAGCTCGGGTTGAACGCGCTGCGCTACATGCCGCACGTGTTCTTCGTGCAGCGTTATGGCCTCGATGACTTCGAGGTGGCCATGCGCGTTCAGTACGAGCTGACCAAACGTTTTTCGGCGGAGTCGAGCATCCGCCCTTTCTTGGTCAAGTACCCCGAAGCCACGTATCAGCGCTTGGTGGAATGGACCTGCGACCCCAACTTGCACGTCAGGCGGCTCGTATCGGAAGGGACCCGGCCGCGGTTGCCGTGGGCAACACGACTGCGGGCGTTTCAGGAAAATCCGCGTCCCGTGCTGGCCTTGCTCGAGCTCTTGAAGGACGACCCCGAGCGCTACGTGCAGCGTTCGGTAGCCAACAACCTGAATGACATTGGCAAGGACCATCCCGAGATGGTGGTGGAAACGTGCCGGCGCTGGTCTTCCGGAGCTCCCCCGGCGCGCCAGTGGGTCGTGCGCCATGCGCTACGATCGCTGGTCAAGCAGGGTCATGCTGGCGCTTTGACCGTGCTCGGCGTGGGCCGACGCCCCGAGATCTGCATCAGCGCGGTGCGGGTGGCTCCTTCGTCCGTGCGCATCGGCGAGGACCTTCGGTTCTCCTTCTCGCTCAGCAGCTCAGCCAGCAAGCAGCAGGATCTGGTGGTCGACTATGCGGTTCATTTCGTCAAAGCGAACGGCGCGGCTCGGCCCAAGGTGTTCAAGTTGAAGCGCCTGACCCTGGCCCCACGGAGCTCCGCCGAGCTCCGTGGCAAGGTTTCGTTTCAGGCAATGACCACGCGCCGGCACCACTCTGGACGTCATCGCATCGAGCTCCGCGTCAACGGAGTCGCGTATCCGTTGCTCGAAGTCGAGCTGAAGGCGTGACGGCGCGGCGCAGCTCGGTCTTGCATGTGGGAGTGGACTCTGGCTGTATTGCCGGCGCATGGACTCTGCTCAGGAGGTGGCCCTGGCGCATCCAACGCTGGTGCTTGCGCCGGTGAGCCGGCTCGCAGAGCTGGCGCGCGAGCTTCGCTACCTACGCCTCCGAGCGACTGGCGCCCATGGTTGAGGAAGGGCAGCGACGCGACGCCATCAACTCCGTCTTTGCCCTGGACAAGCTGCGAGCGAGCGTCGATGACCGCAAAGACGATGAAGATCTCGGCCCTCCCTTCAGTCGCAGCGAGCGCACCTTCCTGCCGGACATCCTGGAGCTAGCCCGGCAGCATCAGATCCCCTTGACCTTCGTCCGTGTAAGAACGCGAACGCTCGCCGACGGCGTTCCCGACGATCCCGAGCTCAAGGCCTACCAGGCGGAGCTACGCGCCTACCTGGCTCAGCACGGTGCGCTCTTCGTCGACATGAGTGACGCCAGCTGGGAACGGCCGAAGATGTACTCGAGCACGGACCACATTGCGCGAGGGCATCAACGCAGGTACACACGGCTATTCGTCAAACATCTGCGTCACGTCTTCGAGTGACCAGACGGGGAAAAACACCTGAGCGTGTCGAGCTGGTTCGGCGCGCAGGTGTAAGGGCCCAGCGCACCAGAGGAGCATATCGTGATCGATCACACGGGAGTGGACGTCAGTGACGCGAGCTCGAGCCGGCGTTTCTACGAGGAGGCGCTGGCCCCCCTAGGCTACAAGCTGCTCATGGAGTTGCCGCTGGAGGCGACGGGCGGCGCGGTTGTTCTTGGCTTCGGGGCGCCGCCCATCGCGGACTTCTGGCTTCACCAGGGCACCCCTCAGCGGCCACCGATTCACGTCGCGTTTCGCGCCGCGAGCCGCGAGGTGGTCGACGCTTTCTACGAGGC
>DASQDA010000752.1:0-2302 GCA_035634435.1 Polyangiaceae bacterium | reverse complement strand
GGGCGACCTCGAAGGCGTCCGCCAGGGCCAGCACGTCAGATGGCCCGCTCACAGTGTCTACCTGCGACCGCATCGGACCGAAGTCCGTGCGCCCCGCGCTCCGGACGTCGCGTTCGCCGAGCAATGCGGCAAGCAGAGCGGCCTTCCTGGCCACCCCCCGCCGCTCGCCCTCCACGATCACACGCGCCAGCCGCGGGTGGACGGGCAGCTCGAGCAGGCGTCGCCCCGTTGCATTCAAGGATCCATCTGCCGTGAGGGCTCCTATAGCTTCCAGTGCTGCTCGTGCTGCATTCAGCGCCGCTGCAGCGGGCTCGGTGATGAAGCTCACCGCGGGCGCTTGCCCGCCGCCGATTCCATGCAGCAACAGCAAGGCTTCGGTGAGGTCCGAGCGCGTGATCTCCGGTTCGTCGTGTTCCGGTCGCGTCAGGAAATCGCCCCTTGTGTACAGCCGCAACACGCGCCCTGTCTGGGTACGCCCGGCTCGCCCCGCGCGCTGTGTGGCCGACGCGCGGCTGATCTTGGCCGTCGTCAGCGTGGGCAGCCCGCTCCAGGGTGAATGCGCGGCGACGCGAGCCAGCCCCGAGTCGACAACAGCGCTGACGCCGTCGATCGTCACGCTCGACTCGGCAACATTGGTGGACAGCACCACTTTGCGTTGCGGGGCTCGCTCGATGGCGCGCACCTGCTCGGCCATCGGCAGGTCCCCGTGCAACGGCAAGACGCGCAAGGACTGCTCCTGCGCGAGCGCCTCCATGGCGCTGCTCGCCCGCCGGATTTCGGCCGCGCCCGGCAGAAACACGAGGACGTCGCCCTGATCCTGTTCGGCGAGCAAGCGCCGAACAGCGCTCACCACTTGCTTTTCGAGCGGCCGTGCATCCACCTGCGGCAGGTGCTCGAGCTCGATGGGGAACACGCGCCCGCTGCTGTGCACGCGCGGGCAATTGCCCAGATACTGCGCCACGTGTGCGGCATCGAGCGTCGCGCTCATCACCACCAGCTTGAGGTCGGGGCGCGCTCCTCGGATCAAGCGCCAGAGCAGCGCCAGTAGCAAGTCGGTCTCCAGGTGTCGCTCGTGGAACTCGTCCAGAATGACGACGGCCACTCCGGCAAGCGTCGGATCCTTGAGGAACCGGCGCAGCAGGATGCCCTCGGTGACGTAGACGATGCGCGTGGCGTCGCTGACCACTTCTTCGAAGCGCACCCGATAACCCACCAGGCCACCGAGCGGCTCGGAGCGTTCGGCGGCGACGCGCTGCGCGGCCATGCGAGCGGCAAGCCGTCGCGGCTCGGCCACGATGATCTCGAGGCCGCCCGCGAGCTCGGCGGCTTGCAGCGCAGCGGGGACGCGGGTGGTCTTTCCCGCACCGGGTGCGGCCTCCAGCACCACGGCGGGCCCGCTGCGGAGCGCTTCGATGAGCTGCGGCAGCAGCGGGTCGATGGGCAGGGGCTGCGGGGCGGGGGACACGGCGCTATGAGGAGAGCATGGCGCCACGCGCGGCCCTGTTCGACATGGATCGGACGCTGCTCAGCGCGAGCACGGCCATCCTATACACGCGTTACCGGCATCGGCGAGGCGAGATCGGCTGGGCTCACCTGGCTAGGGTCGCCCTCTGGCACCTCCAGTACACCCTCGGCGTCGTCGACGCCGAACGCGTCGCGCGGCTCGCGCTCCAGGAATATCAGGGCAAACCGGAGGCTGCCCTGGCGGCGCTCACCGAAAGCTGGTTCACGAGCGAGGTCCTCGCCCACGTGCGAGCCGCCGCCCGCCGCTGCGTCTCCGCCCACCGCGCTGCCGGCGACACCCTCGCCATCGTCACCGGCGCCACCCCCTACGTCGCGCGCCCCTTGGCCCGAGAGCTCGGCATCGAGCACGTTGTCGCCAGTGATCTCGAAGTCGACGTCGCCGGTCGGCTTACAGGCCGCCTCTCAGGCCCCATCTGTTTCGGCATCGGCAAGCTGCGAAGGACGGAAGAGTTCGCACAGCGCTTCGGCCTGCGCCTCGAAGACGCGATCTTCTACTCCGACAGCATCACTGACGTGCCCCTGCTCGAACGCGTGGGCACTCCCGTCGCGGTGTGTCCGGATCGCCGCCTGCGACGCGTGGCGCGCCAGCGCGGTTGGCGCATTGAAGATTGGTATGTGTGACGCAAAGATCCGCGTTTGAGTCTACTGGTGTTCCGCGCACGACGGCTCGCTCTGCGACAGCTGCCGCCATTCCGATGTGCAATTCTAAGCCGCACATCGCAGCAGCGTCGTTGCATCCTGCGCTCGACGGCTGCGCGACGCGCTCAAGCGTATAGGC
>DASQDA010000751.1:0-3088 GCA_035634435.1 Polyangiaceae bacterium | reverse complement strand
TTGCTCGCGAACTGCGCCTGGTGCCCGCGCTGCCTCAACAACTCGTGCAGGAGCGCAACGTTCAACTCGTTGTCTTCGGCGACGAGAATGCGAAGGGGGCGAAGGGCACGGCCGATTGGATCGCTCGGGGCGAGGGTTGGTTCGAGCATGGGGTCGCCAGGCATGTTCATCACCACCCAGATCGTTTCGAGCAGCTCGGACTGCTGCACGGGCTTCAGCAGGTACGCTCCAATGCCGACCTCACGCGAGCGCGCAGGAAGCTCTGCGCTGTCGTCGGAGCTCAGAAGAATGAGGCGCTTGGAGGAGACGCCAAACCTCTCGTGGATGCGCCGGGCAAGGCTGATGCCGTCCTCGTCGGGCATGCGCGCGTCGAGCAACACCAGCGAGTAGGGCGTGCCGAGCTCGTCGGCGCGATACAACACCTCGAGCGCTGATCTTGCGTCGCCCACGGCGGTCGGGTGCATGCGCCACCCCGTCAATGTCTCTACGAGCAGCTGACGGTTCGTTGCGTCATCATCGACGACGAGCACGCGCAAACCCTCCAGCACCTCGGCGTTTGCAGCGGCCGACAGCAGCTGGGTCCGTGAAGTTCTGACGAACTGCGCGGTGACGCGGAACGTGCTGCCCATCCCGGGCTCGCTCGACACGCTGATGTCACCGCCCATCAGCGCGGCGAGCTCCGCCGAGATGGTCAACCCCAGTCCCGTGCCGCCATACTTGCGTGTGGTGGAGGCGTCCTCCTGCTCGAAGGCGCGGAAGATTGTCCCTTGCTTCTCGCGCGCGATTCCCACCCCGGTGTCCTGAACGGCAAACAGCAGACGCACGGCGTCCGGGTCGGCTGGCAGAAATGCGGATGCGACGAGCGTGACCTCCACGGTTACCCTGCCCTGCGCCGTGAACGTCACGGCGTTACCCACCAGGTTCATCAGAATCTGACGCAGCCGACCGGCATCGCCGTACAAGCTCCCGGGCACCTCGGTGCTCACTTTGCAGATGAGCTCGAGGCCCTTGCGGTGCGCGCGCGGCGCGAGGGCGCGCATCGTATCTCCCAGAACGGCGGTCAAGGAGAAGTCGGCAGGGTCGAGTGCGAGCTTGCCGGCGGCGATCTTCGAAAAGTCGAGCAGGTCGTTGATGATACCGAGCAGGTTCCGTGCCGCGGACTTGACGGTGGACAGGAGCTGCCTCTGATGCTCGCTGCGTGCCGCATCGAGCGCCAGCTCGGTCATGCCGAGGATGGCGTTCATGGGAGTTCGAATCTCATGGCTGACGTTGGCGAGAAAGTCGTCTTTCGCGCGGTTGGCGGCCTCGGCGGCTTGGCGGGCCCGCTGAAGCTCGGCTTCGATGCGCTTGATCTCAGTGATATCGGTGCTGGTTCCCACGAAGCGAATGGGCTCACCTGCCGCATTGCGTATCGCGACACCCCGCGCGAGAACCCAGCGGTAGGCCCCATCGTTGTGCAGGACCCGGCACTCGGTCTCGAAGGCGAGACCTCGGCTACCGAGGTAGGCGCGAAGCTCATCGGCTACCCGAGCCTGGTCGTCAGCGTGCATCACGTCTGACGAACGTCGCAGGTAGCCTTCGGGTGCAACCAGCGGTGGCGATTCCGGTGGCGCCTCATAGCCCATGGACTCCCAGAAGTTGGTGAGTGTTTCCTGGCTGTTCTCGATGCGCCCATCTGGCATGTCGTATTCCCAGATGCTCATGTTCGAGCTGCGGATCGCCAACTCGAGTCGCTCTTTGGCCTGCCGCAGCTCTGCTTCCAGCTGCTTCAAGGCTTGTACGTCCGTAGACGTACCGAACCACCCCACGACTCGACTCTGGCCATCGCGAACGGCTTTGCCACGGGTGGTGAACCAGCGATACTCACCGTCCGAGCGACGAATGCGGTGTTGGACCTCGTAAGCGGACTGCTTCTGGACCGCCTCGGACCAAGCGTTGCTCGTGGGCTCGCGGTCGTCCGGGTGCAGTGCCGCCGCCCACCCGTCGAGCAGCTCACCCAGGGGTCGGCCGGTATACTCGATGGTCTGGCCGCTCAGATAGTCCACGACCCCGTCGGATCGGGCCGTCCACACGAGCTGGGGCAACGTCTCGGTAAGAATACGCCAGCGCTGCTCGCTAGCGCGCAGCTTATCCTCGACCTGTTTCTTCTCGGTGATATCGACGTGGCTACCGATGAAGCGAACGGCGACGCCCTGCTCGTTGCGCACTGCCATACCGCGTGCGAGTCGCCACTGCAGAGAACCGTCCTTGTGCCGGACCTGGTGTTCGAGGTCGAAACGCGGCCTCGCTCCACTCAGGTACGCCTGCATCTCTGCTGGCACGCGTGAATAGTCGTCCGGCGTGAGCACCAGTGCGCAGGCTTCGGCGAACGAGGAGGGCACCTCGTCGGGATGGTAGCCAACGAGCTCCCAAAAGTTGATCAAGGTGTGCTGACTGTTCTCGAGCCTCCCGTCAGGCATCTCGAACTCGAAGATGCTGATGTTCGAGCTGTGCACCGCCAGCTCCAGGCGGTCCTTGGTTCTTTGCAGGTCCTGTTCCAGGGTCTTGCGCTGCGAGATGTCCTGAACGATGGCCATGACGTGCGTGGGCTCGCCCTCGGCGTTGCGCTCGATGATCGAGGCTGCCATGTTCCCCCACACGCGTGAGCCGTCCTTGCGGACGTATTGCTTGTCGCGAGCGAAGTTCGGCAAATCGCCGCGGAGAAAGCGGGCGTGACGCTCCAGATCTGGAGGCGCGTCGTCCGGCGCCACGAACGCGGTGAACGGTCGCCCGATCAGCTCACTGCGGGAGTAGCCCAGGAATTCCGCTAATCGCTCGTTACACTGAATGAAGCGCCCCTCCACGTTGCTGACGGCCATACCCACCGCCGCGTTCTCGAAGGTCGCCCGAAAGCGCTCTTCGCTCTGGCGAAGTGCCTCCTCCATGCGCTTGCGGTCCGTGATGTCGACGCTGCTGCCGGTGAAACGAACCGCCCGTCCGTTTGCGTCGCGCGCCACGACCCCACGGGCGAGATGCCACACGTCCGATCCGTTCCGATGACGCACTCTGAACTCGCTTTCCCACTCGCGCTCGGTGCCATTGAGAAAGG
>DASQDA010000750.1:0-4627 GCA_035634435.1 Polyangiaceae bacterium | reverse complement strand
CTCAGTGGATTGGCCAACTACGGAGCGCTGTGGGTGCTCTGGCTTTTGGTCGCGCTCTCCGTGGCCGCCCTGGCCGTGGTGCTCGAGCGCGCGGTGCTCTTCGTTTCTTCGCGCGACGACCTCGCACGGCTCCGCATCGAGCTCCGCAGGTTGCTCAGCCGCGGCGAGCTCGAGGCAGCACGTCATCGACTCGAAGAGTCGCCGAGCTTCGAGGCCCGCGTTGCAGCGGCGGGGCTTCAGAGCGACGGCGCCGACAGCGCCGAAGAACGCATGCGCGGCGAGACCGAGCTCGCGCGCCTCAACATGGAGCGTCATCTGGCGCTGCTCGGCACGCTTGGCAACAATGCTCCGTTCGTGGGCTTGCTCGGCACCGTGATCGGTATCGTGCGTGCCTTTCGCGAGCTCGGTAGCGGCGGCGGTCAGGTCTCCGCCGGACTGATGGCGGAAATCGGCGAGGCGCTCGTGGCCACGGCCCTCGGACTACTCGTCGCATTGCCCGCCGTCGCATTTTATAACTTCTACCACCGCGTGATCCGCGTCCGGCTCGGGCGCACCGACGCGCTGTGCCGCGAGATCCTCGCCTTTCGCAAGTCGCGGCCGCTGGACGCGGAGTGAAACATGACACCCGCGAACAACTCCGAGGAGACCATCAGCGGCATCAACGTGACGCCGCTGGTCGACGTGGTGCTGGTGCTGCTCGTGGTGCTGATGGTGACGGCGACGTACGTGGCCGCGCGCAGCATTCCGCTCGACCTGCCGCGCGCCGAGAGTGGAGAATCGAGCGCCGCGGTGCTGGTAGTGAGCGTCGACCGGAGCCAGTCGTTGTTCTTGGACGGTATTGGTATCAGCGAGGCAGAGCTCGGGCAGCGCATCGACCAGCGACGTGGCTCGTCCCGCGACCTGCGCGCGGTGATTGCTGCCGACGGCTCGGTTCCACACCGCCGCGTCGTCCAGGTGATTGACCTGCTGCGCCGCCATGAGGTGCGAAACTTCGCGATCAACGTGCAACCTACGGATCTGGAGCCCTGAAAGCCGTGAGCGCCAGGCATACACCCTCGTGGGCGTGGCTCGCGTTTGCTTTGAGCTGCAGTTTGCTCGCCCATGGGCTGGCCTTGGCTTCACTGCGCGCCAACAGCGGCTTCGTTGCCGCGGTGCCACTTCTCACGAACGAGGTCGACTTTCGCGTGGTGCAGCCTGCGGCGCCGCCAACGGCACCAGAGCTCGACCCGCCGCCGCCAGCACCGCCGGCAGAGCCCAGAAAATCTGGCGTAGCGCCACGCAGCACACCTCCTGCCGACCCTTCCCAGCCGAAGGCGGAGGCGGAGCCACCGATGGCGGTGCCCGAGCTGGGCGGCGTCACCTTGACGGAGCAAGCCGGCAGCAACGCGCTGGCCTTTCCGCAGGGCAGCGGACAGCCCTCCGCCGCTCCGGCAGCCCTTCGACCGGCCGTGGTGAGCGCGCCGCCGTCCCTGCACAAGCTCCCGCGCACTGCGGCGCCCAGCTGGCTACCGCTTTCCGACCTCTCCAAGAAGCCGGCCCCACCCGCGCTCGGCGCCGCGCTGCGCTCGCACTACCCGCTGGATGCACGGCGTCGCGGTCTGGCTGGCAGCGCGCTCGTGCAGGCACGGGTAGAGGCGGACGGCAGGGTTCGCCAAGTCGCGCTGGTGAACGAGTCCTTGCCCGGTTTCGGAGCCGCGTGCGAGAAAACGTTGCTCGGGTCGCGCTGGTCACCGCCGCTCGATCGTCAAGGTCGTGCGGTCGCCACCAAAGTTCGCTACACGTGCCGCTTCGTCGTGACCCCATGATCGAGCGCGTGCTCCCTGGCCTTGTTGCTTTCGTTTTCGGCTGCTACGTCGCTGGCGAGGCTTTCGCGCAAGCGCCCGCGGCCGGAGCCGAGGCAGCGGCCAACGGCGGAGCGAGCGCCACTGCGGCTGAGCCCCTGCGCGTCAGCATCGTCGTGACCGCGAGCGAGCTCACCGCCGAGCGTCTGCTCGGCGCCATCGAGCGTGAGCTCAAGCGTCCCGTCACGCTGGTTGCCGGCGACGACGCAGCGTTGCAGGTGCTCGTCAGCTCGCGACGAGCCGAGCTCGTCTACAGGACGGCTAGCGGCGCGGGCCTCGCACGCTCGGTCGACCTGCCCGAAGAACGCGGCGAAGCCGTCGAAGTCGTCGGTCTGCTCGCAGGCAACCTCGTACGCAACGAAGCCGATGAGCTGTTGGCCGCGCTGCGGGCGCGCGCTTCAGCTGTCGCCCCCAGCGTGGAAGCGGCCGACGCCACGCAAGCGGCGAAGGAGGCCACCCCGCCGCTGCCGACGCCCCCCACGCCTTCGCCCACGAGACCCGCAGATGCCGCACCCCGCCCCGCTGCGCGAGGTCCCACGCTCACCAACACCCCGCTCCAGCTCGCGCTTTATTCACCCAAGGACCTCTACCCGGACGGCGAGCAGCGTCGCTTCCAACTGGCGCTTGGCGCAGCTTACATGCGCGTCGGTGGCATTGACGGGGCAGCCGTGAGCCTCGGCGTGCTGCGCGTGGACCAAGCGGTGCGTGGACTTGCCTTCAGCACGTTCTGGAGCCGCTTCGACGGGCCCGTGAGCGGCCTGGAGGTCAGCGGCATTTTCGCTGAATCCAGCGGCGGTTTGCAAGGCGCGGGAGTCAGCGGTATTGGCTCGTTCCGAAGGGGTTCGGTGGTGGGAGCTCAGCTCGGCGGTCTCGTTGCGCGAACGCACGAGCTCAGCGGGCTGCTCGTGGCAGGAGCAGTGACGACCAGTCATGCGGTCGAAGGCGCTGCGGGGGCAGGCCTGCTCACCGTCGCGCACGACGTTGACGGCTTCCTGCTTGCGGGTGGCGCGACGGTCTCGAGCAGCGTCACCGGCGCGGCGGCCGCGGGCGTGTTCAACCTCAGCGGGGAGGCCCAAGGACTGCTCTTCGCTGGTGCGCTCAATTTGATGCGCAGCATGGACGGCTGGGCAACAGCGGGCGCCATCAATCTCGCCCGCAGCGTTCGCGGGGTTGCTATTGCCGGCCTCGCCAATCTGACGGGCGAGCTGTCGGGTGTGGCCATCGCGCCCGTCAACCTGGGCGGGCGCGTCAATGGCGTGCAAATTGGGCTGGTCAATGTGGCCAGCGAGATGAATGGCGCCGCGCTGGGCCTGATCAACATTGCAGGCAACGGGCGCGTGCAACCGCTGGTCTGGTTCAGCAACGTGATGGCCCTGAATGCGGGCGTCCGCTTCCAGAGTGGGTATTCGTACTCCATCCTCGCCGCAGGGCTGCAGGAAGGAGGCAACACGATCAGCTTCGAGGGCGGCCTCGGTGCCAAGCTACCCGTTCTCGGGCCGGTGAGCGTTGCTCCCGGCGTCCACTATTCGCAGACGCACGACCCGCGCGACGTGGAGGCAACGGCCTATGGAGAGTTTCACTACCGTGCAACGGCGGAGCTTTCGTTTGGTAAGGCAGCCGAGCTCTTCGTCGGCGGCGGCGTCCGCCATCGGGCCTGGGGCCAGACGCCGGAATTGTTTCGCCCGGAGGTCCTCGCGGGCGTGGCGGCTTTCTAAACACGCCCCGCTTGCCGCCTTCTGCCGGGCATTGTGTCCATTATTTCGAATATTTATACAGCACCGTGGGAGCGTTGAACGATTTGAGCCGCTGCGGGCACTACCTGCTGGCTTCCGACCTGTCAGCGTTTGACTTCAAGCATCCGCACCGGCGTTGGCTGGGCTATGACGTGACCGACCTCGTGCTTGTTTCCACCGCATCCCGCGACGAGCCTGCTTGCGACAGCGAGGAGGCGCTCGTCCAGCGACTGGCCCGTTCCGAGCCGCTCGCCCTCGGCACCGTGTACGACCTCCACCATGCGGCGGTACGCGCGTTTGCGCAGCGCTTGCTGGGAGATGCGGCTGCGGCGGAGGACCTGGTTCATGAAGTCTTCGTGGCCTTGCCGCGCGCTATCCGGAACTTTCGCGGCGACGCGTCGTTGCGCACGTTCGTCATCTCGATTGCGGTGCACCATGCCCATCATCACGTACGCAGCGCCACGCGCCGGCGGGTCGCGATGGCCAAGCTCGAGCGCGAGGCTGCCCCCTGCGTGGCCGATCCCGAGCATGTCGCGCGGCGCCGCGAGCTTGCGCAGGCGCTGACGCGTGCGCTCGATCTGCTGCCCATCGAGCAGCGCGTTGCCTTCGTGCTGTGCGAGGTCGAGGAGCGCTCGTCGCCGGATGTAGCGCGAATCGTCGGCGCCCCCGAGGGGACCGTGCGAACCCGACTGTTCCATGCCAAGAAGAAGCTTCGTGCCGAGCTCGTGAAAGAAGGCTTCGGATGAGCGATGATCTTCTCTCGCGTGCGGCACGCGCCTTGCGACAAGAAAGCGAGGAGGCGTCCTCGAGCGCTCAGCTCACGCGTGCACGTGTGCTGGCCAGCGTCCGCGAGTCGACCATCAAACGGCGCACACGCGCGGTGTTCCTGATGCCGTTCGCTGCTTGTTTCCTGGCGGCGACCGCCTGGGGCAGCGTGGACCCTCGCTTGCCCGAGCTCGCCCGCAGCGTCGTACGGGCTCTTGGATTCACGAGCAGCAGTGAGGCGCCGCCGCAGACGCGCATCCCCGCGCCGGTCGCAAGGGTCCACGCTCC
>DASQDA010000749.1:0-5544 GCA_035634435.1 Polyangiaceae bacterium | reverse complement strand
CGCAGTGACGCTGCGCGCAGCCCCGCCGAGAACGTGGCATTCCGCCGTTGGCGCTCATACCTGCAGCGCCCGCAGGATGTCATCACGCAGCTCGGGCGCAAAAATCAGGCGTACGCGCTCCATTCGCTGCCGCATGAGCCGGCCCAGGAGAAATGAAACCTCGGACAACGGACGGGAGGGCCCTGCCGGAAACACGACCATCAGGGGATCATCGGCGTCGTCGTAGGCGATGGTGGAGGCCGCATCGAGGCCAACATAGACGTTCGCGTCCAGCCCATGAGCGCGTGCCACGTCGCGAGCCGTGTCGAGCGCAGCCAGCCGATTGATGGGCGTCGCGTCTTCACCGAAAAGCTCGTGCGTCTTGAACAGGCTGCGCGTGTAGAAGCGACGCGCAAGATCGGACAGCAAGGGATCGGAAGCCGAACGAAAGGCTGCGAGCGCTACCCACAACACCGCGTCGTCGAGCGCCAGATATTCGCCCAGGGTTGCGTCGCCTGTCGCCGCAATAGAGACGAGCGCCGGCGGGACGGCGGCGACTCGTGTCCCATCGAGCACGAGCTCGCGTACGCGCTCGAAGATACGCGAGATCATCCACTCGCTCGCGCGTTCGCTCTTGTGGAAATACACCTGCTGAAACATGAACAAGCGAGCCAGGAGAAAGGACTCGATTGCTGGCATCCCCTTGGCGCCGTCGATGGCCAGCGCGGGCCCTCCTGCATCGGAGTCGGAAACCCCGAAGCGAAGGCTGCGAAGCAGCCAGTCGAGGTCGAACTTACCGTAGCCGACGCCGGTGAAGTGCGCGTCGCGCAGCAAGTAGTCGCAGCGATCGACATCGAAGGTTCCGCTCACCGCGCTGGCCAGATAGGTCAGCTCGTGACGCCCTTGCACCAGGTCCACGACGCGCGCTGGCAACCCTGGATCGAAACGCGAAAGGATGCGGTTCACGTCGCTGCTCGGTTCCATCACGATGCGCGTGGTCCATTCCTCATGACGTCGGCTTGCGGGCAGCGCCTCTTCGAAGAGATGCGAGAAAGGGCCGTGACCCAGGTCGTGCAGCAAGGCGGCAGCGAGCGCATCGCGGGCTCGCTCGGTGGTCACGCGCTGCCAGAACGGCAGCTCTTCGTGAATCATGCGGAGGCGATGCAAGAGCCGTGTCATCACGTGGGCCGCGCCAAGCGCGTGGGAAAAGCGCGTGTGATCGGCACCAGGATAGGCGAGCGATGCGAGGCCCATCTGACGCACGCGCCGGAGCCGCTGCACCTCACTCGCCTCGAGTAACGCGGGCACGATGGCCTCTTCCATCGACTCGAACGATACGAGCCCGTGTACGGGGTCACGCAGGATCATCGGTTGCGGAGTCTACGCCCGAGAACAGGGCTTGCGTGCCTCAGATCGCGACACCGACGCAAAGGCGGCAGTATTCCTGGCTGCGCGCTTGGCGGAGCCCCAGGTCTAGCTCGGCCGCTGGGCGGTCGGCGCCTTGCTGGCGCGGTGATGGGCCTTGCGCGGGAGCGGGTTTCGAGCTTCAGTAGCCAGGTTACCCTCACGGCTTACGGCACGCTGCAGCGACTGGACCGGCCCTCGGGAGGGGGCCTCGCTTGAGCTGAGCATCATCCATGTATCCCGCCAAAGACCGTGCCGGCCGTTCACCAGCAATCCGCCTCGTAGAGGTGCTGCGGCAGCTCCCCGATCGCGAGCTACAGTCGCTCATCGCGCGTCTGAAGATCCGTGTCGACGAAGCCAAGCGCATCGACGTGCCCTCGCAGGTGGCGCGCTCGCTGCTGTTGCTTCCGGAGCTTCGCGATCCGGGCATCCTGCCGGGGCCGACGCGCGAGCTGCTGTACCGTATCGCCGAAGCCAAAGGCGTCTTGACCACCAAGACCTTGCCTCCGGCGGTAGAGCCGCTGGTGGGGCGCGGGGTCGTGTTCGCTCGTGGCGGGAGCGACGGTATCGAGCTCTTGCTCCCGATCGCGCACATGCTGATGCTCAAATCGTGGGAAGGCGAAGACCCACGCGGGGTGCGCGCGCTGCTCAATCAGTTGAGCCAGGAAGTGGCAAGCACCATCGCTAGCCAGTACCTGGGGCGTCCGGCGACGCCGCCGGTTGCGCTGTGCCTCGAGCCTGCCTGGGAAGTGTTGAGCGACTCCGAGCGGGTGCGTCGCGAAATCGAGGAGCTTGCCCCGCTCGAGCGCAAGCTGCTTGCCGCTATCGAGCGCGTGGGCGGCGAGGTGGACACGGAAGAGCTGCTCGATCTCGAGCGGGAGCCGATGCGCTTGCGCGGCGCTTCCGGAGCAACGCCCTCGCGGCGCGGCGTCGGCTTTGCGCTCGAGCGGCGTGGCTTCCTGGTGCCGGTCCACCCGAATCGACACGTGATCCCCACGGAAATAGCCGTCATCATCGGCGCGCATCGGCGTGCCGAGCGGGAGGCGCAGCGCCGCGAGATTCGCACGTTCGTGCTCGCCGAGGATCATGCGCCGCACCGCGCTCGCTTCGCGGAGGATCCTGCGCCGCTGGCCCTGGCCATGGCGCTCGCGGTGCGCGACCCCGCCGTCGAGGTGCGCGCAGGGGTGGGCACCCCGCGCTCGCTCATCAGCAAGTTTGCGGCGCGTTTCGGTCGCGAGTCGGAGTCTGTCGGCTTCATCGCTGCGCTGAGCCGCGCCGTCGGACTGTGGGATCCTTCTGCGGTTGGGCTTGCGGCTCCGCCCGGCGCCTTCGATGTGCAAGATCTCGGGCGCGCTCTGTTCGACGCGTGGCGCCGAGGCGGTGCGTGGGACGAAGCCCGCCCCGATGGTGAGGTCCTGAGGGCCCCCCCCGAAGCACGGGAGACGAGCGCGGTAGGAGTGTTGCGCGATCTGGTGCTCGAGGCCTTGCAGGAGCTGGGCGACGGGCGCTGGGCGCCCTGGGAAGCCATCGCAGCGTACGTGCGTTCCGATGCTCGCACGCCCGGTGTTGGAAGGCTGGTCGAGCGCTGGGCACAGCGCAATGGCTTCGAGGCAATGGCGCCCGCAGACATCGCCCGGCGTATCGCGCTCGAGAGCTTGCATGCTCTCGGTGTGGTGGACCTCGGGGACGCCGAAGCGGAGGGCGAGAACCCCATCGGGCCGACCTTGCGTATCACGCCGCGTGGCCGGGCCTTCCTTCTCGACGCTCCCGAGTCCCGCCGCGCAGCGGAGCCGAGTCGTTTCGTCGACAACCAGGCAGTGCGCATCGGCCGCGCGGCGAAGGTAGGCAGCGTCATCTCGCTCGCACCTTTCGTCGAGATCGGCGGGGTGACGGCGGCGCTCGACCTGCACGTGACACCGCAATCGGTGGGACACGCTTTGAGCGCCGGTTTCGAGGGTGACGTCATCCGCTTCCGGCTCGAGCAGTTGGCGGCCTTGCCGGACCCGATTGCGCGCTTGTTGACCCAGGCCAGCGCCGTGGTCGGGCGCGGAGAGTTCCTGACAACGGCGGGCTTTCTGTGGGTGGAAGATCCGGAGGTTCGCGAGCTCTTGCGCACGCGCCGCCAGTCCGCGGATTTGTTCATCGATCCGTCGCCGCCAGCCGGGCTGCTCGTCGCGCCCGGCGTGGACCTCGATCGCCTGGCGCGACGTTGCCGTTCACTGGGCGTCGAGCTTCTCGTTCAAGGCGAGGTGTATCGCACGCGTTCGCTCGCGCCTGGCCGCGGCAGCGGGCCGCGCCGGCTGGATTCGACCGGGGCGTTGCCCGCGCTGCGAGCTTCGCGCGGGCCGAGCAGCACTCGCACACCGACGGTCCGTCCCACCCCCGCGCCCCTCAAGCGTCGCGGCGAATAGTGCCCGGCGTCGGTTGGGAGCCGCCTGCGGCTCAAGCCGAGAGGCGCCGCGCTATCCACGCGCTGCGGCCAGGGCTCGCACTGACGGACACGACCTGCCCGCCGCTGAGGAACACCTCCGAGGGCAGAGCTCGGCCGTTGTATTCACTGGCCATCACGAAGCCGTAAGCTCCGGCGTCGCGGATGGCCACGTGCTCCGGCACCTCGTCCCCGAGTGGGTGACTGCCGAAGTCGTCGGAGCTCTCGCAGACGGGCCCCACGACGCGCCACTCGCGCTCGCCGGGCGGCGAGGCGAGCGGCTCGATCCGATGGCGTGCTGCGTAAAGCGCGGGGCGAAGTAGATCGTTCATGCCGGCGTCCAGCAAGACCCAGCGTCGGGTACCCGTCACCTTGCGCTGCACGACCCGCGACAGCAGCACGCCAAAGGGCGCGACCAATGCGCGCCCTGGCTCCATCAGCAGACGCAAGTGGCCAAGCCCCGCCTCGTGCAACGTGGCAAGCGCAGCGCGCACGAAGTCGGCCGGCGGCGCACACGGCTGCGTGCCGTAGTCGACGCCGATACCGCCGCCGAAATCCACGTACTCGAGGCTCTGGCCGCTCGCGAGCCGCGCACGAGCCAGCTCGCACACCAGGCGCGCCGCTTTCCGATAGGGATCCGGGGCCGCCATCATCGAGCCAACGTGCGTGGAGAGGCCGACGGCTACCAGAGCGTCGGGCTCGGCATCGATCAGCGCCAGCGCCGCGGGCACCTCGGCGGCAGGCACACCGAACTTTGCCGCGTCGTGGCCCGTCGCGATGTGCGAGTGAGAGTCGATCTCGACGCCAGGGTTGATGCGCAGGGCCACGCGAGCGAGGCGCCCGAGGGAACGGGCGCGGGTGGTGATGCGCGCAATCTCCTCCGAGCTTTCCGCCTGAAGAGCCGCGATCCCCACGCTGATCGCGTAGTCGAGCTCCGCGTCCGTCTTGGCGACGCCACTCATCACGATCCGGTCGGCCGGTACCCCCGCGCCCAGCGCCAGCTCTAGCTCTCCTCCAGAGACGACATCAGCGCCCAGCCCGCCGCGCGCCAACGTGCGAAGGACGGAGCCCGCCGAGTTGGCCTTGACCGCATAAGCGACCAGGTGCGGTTGGTTGCCGAACGCAAGCTCGATTTGCCGCGCTGTGTCGTGGATGCCATCGAGGTCATACACGTAAGCGGGAGTGGTAACGTCTGGCCGCAGAAGCAGGTCGGAAAGTACCGTTTCGCCCAACAGGGCTTGGCCTTGCGCGTTGCGTCTAAAACCCGGCATGGAGGCCAGCGTCATACCAGTAGCAGGCGTGTGATCAAGCGAAGGCACTTACGCGGCGCGACCAGGCTTCTCCCGCGGCGCCGTATGGGTCATAAAGCGCATGCGTCCTACCCTTCAGGGCATGCCCTGTGGCATGCTCTCGGCCCGCTCTCGAATCCTTCGGCAGCGGCGCGCTCGCCCCTCTTCTTCGTTTCATCCCTACGGAAACATTCATGATCGCTCGCCGCGCCAAGATCGTTTGCACCATCGGCCCCGCTGTCGCCACTCGCGAAGGCATTCGCGGCCTCATCGAGGCCGGCATGGATGTGGCGCGCCTCAACTTCTCGCACGGCAAACACTCCGAGCATGGCGCTCACCTGGAGCTGATTCGCGCCGAGAGCGCCGCGCTGGGCAAGCCGGTGGCCATCCTTCAGGACCTGTGCGGCCCGAAGATTCGAACGGCGCTCGTCGGTCCCGTGGCCC
>DASQDA010000748.1:0-2756 GCA_035634435.1 Polyangiaceae bacterium | reverse complement strand
GCGCTCGAATATTTTGCGGGCTGCCGTCCTGTACGAACAGGGTGGCATCTATCTGGATCTAGACACGGTCACGCTGAGCTCACTGCGTCCGTTGCTGAATAGCCCACAGTTTCTGGGCTACGAGCACATCGTCTGGCCCTACTTCGTCATCAAGTCCCGCTCACCCCTCTTGAAGCTGAAGTCGGAGGCTCTGAGCATCGCGCGCACGATCTGTCGCCTGCTGCCCGCAGGCTATCGCGTGTTCCGCAAGCTTTCGCCGCTCTACTACGAATGCGTCAACGGGGCGATTGCCGGTGGCGTTGCTCGCGCGCCGTTGATGGCCAGCTACCTGCGCGCAATGCTTCGAGTGCCCCGCGAGCGACAGCTGCAGCCGCACGCGCTCGGCACCTATCTGCTGCAAGAAATCGTTGGCGGCTATACGGGCGACGACCTTCAGATCCACGGTCCGGACGTGTTTTATCCGCTGGCGCCCGAGGTGTCCGAGCACTGGTTCCGCATCGTCGAGCGCGTCGATCTAGCCGACGTCGTTCGCCCCACGACGCGCGTCGTACACTGGTACGCCTCTGTACGAACGCGCGAGCTACTTCCCAAGATCTCGCCGAGCTACGTGAAGATGCACGCCTCGCGGCAGCTCTACAGCGCGCTCGTGGCGCCGTTCGTGGAGGTGCCGGGCGATGACAGCGCGCGGGACGGCATTCGGCCTTCGGTTGGCAGCGCATGAGCCCTGATTCGGCAGTGCCTGGTGGCCTTGCTCGCTCCTCTCCAGCACGTTATGGTCAGCGGCTCGGCGCATGCGATTGCTGCTCATCACCAAGGACTTTCCACCCGATGTCGGCGGCATTCTAACGTATTGCCTCGAGCTCGCCAAGCGATTTGCATCGAGCTGTGAGTCCTTTGCGGTCGTTGCGCCGCGGGTTCCCGACTGTACGGAGGTTGATCGAACTTTGCCCTTCGACGTCGTTCGAATCTCCAGCTCGCGCAGTGGATTTGCCACCGCCGTGCTGGCGTCGCTACCCGCGCTGAAGCGGCGATACCGCTTCAATGCCGTGCTGGGCGCGCAATGGCAGGCCAGCTGGGCTGCGTTGGTGAGCCGAAGCGTGCTGGGGCCGCACGCCGTGTGCGCGGCCGTTCACGGGCGGGAGGTTCTCACGATGCACTACGCCAACGTCGGCGGCGCGCGCGTGTTCGACGCAGCTCGCCGCTACACGTTGGCTCGCGTGGACCGGCTGTTCCCGGTGAGCCACTACACGCTCGGGCTCGTGGAAGAGCAGGGGATCGCGTTCCGCTCTGCGGAGGTGGTGCCCAATGGCTGTAACGCGGAGTGGTTCGCGCCGCGAGGGGGAGAAGAGAAGCGGCGCGAGCTGGGCCTCAACGGCCACAAGGTGATGCTCTCCCTTTGCCGCTTGGTTCCGAACAAGGGTGTCGACACCGTCATTGCTGCCCTGCCCGCCATCGCGCAGACCGTGCCTGAAGTCCGCCTGCTGATCGCCGGCGACGGCGAAGACCGGGGCCGTCTCGAGGCTATGGTCGACCGCGTCGGGGTGCGTGCGCGGGTTCGCTTTCTGGGGCGCGTTCCCAACGAAGAAGTCCCCGCCCTTTTCACGATGGCCGATGTCTTCGTGATGGCTTCGCGGGAGGAACGCCCCTGCGTTGAGGGCTTTGGACTGGTCTTTCTCGAAGCTGGCGCATGCGAAACCGCCGTGGTCGGTGCCCGCAGCGGTGGTATTCCGGATGCTATCCTAGAGGGCAAGACGGGATTCCTCGTCTCACCTGCCGCTCCCCAGGAGCTTGCGGACGCAGTGACTCGACTGTTGAGTGACCCTGAGCTTGCGGCGCGATTTGGGCGCACGGCTCGAGCGCGGATCCTGCACGAGCACACGTGGGACCATGTCGCTCTTCGCTTACAGGGATCCATCTCCGGCTTGCTCTCCTAGGTCGCTCGTGAGACGAAGCGGCACCGCGGGCTGGTCTCGCTCCCGACTGGCGGGACGCGCCCGGCGGGGCCGCCCCAAGCAACCATGACGGACGAAGCAGGCGTCGCGCGCCGACAAATTCGCGGCGGTATCGGGCGTCTAGGCGCCGCGCTGGCCGCGGTGCGCGTCATCGATATCGCTGCATCGTTCTACCTGCTCCGCCTCCTGACCGTGCAGCTAATGGGAATCGCCGCACGTGCGGGCAGCGTGACCATCATTCTCGAGAGCCTTTGCGGGTTGGGCCTTCGCACCAGCATCGTGGCCGCGTCCAGTATCACGGAGGAAGAGCGCGACGACCTCGTCGGTCTCACCACGAGCACAGGTCTGCTCTTCTGTCTGGTCGCCATTCTGGTGGCCTGGCCAATGGCAGTCATCTACGACGAGCCACTCCTCACGGGGCTCATCGCGGCTTCCTCCCTGAAGCTGCTGCTCGTCAGCATCGCGGTGGTGCCGCAGTCTTTACTCTCGCGCGATCTGGCGTTCTCGGCGCTCGCATGGCTGCAGGTTGGTGCCGCTGCCGCTGCGGCGCTGACCAAGGTCGGGCTGGCGATAGGGGGCTTTGGCGCTTGGTCACTGATCTGGTCCAACGTTGCTTCCGGAGTGGCGATGTTGCTCGGCACCTGGATCTTCCGCTGGCCCGGCTGGCCGCGCCTGCGGTTTCGCGTTGCCAACGTTCGCTCGCACATCCGCTTCGGAGCGCGCGCAACGCTGTCGAATTTCCTCACAGAAATCTCGAAGAACGTCGACTTCTTCATGGTCGGTCTCGTGCTGGGCATGGGCCCG
>DASQDA010000747.1:0-2731 GCA_035634435.1 Polyangiaceae bacterium | reverse complement strand
GGGAGCCACGTCGCCCAACATGGCGGAATACGCGTTGGGCCACGCATGATTGTGGGAGCGGAGCACGCGCTCGAGGTCGAGCGTGGTCCGTCGCATGCCTAGCGGCTCGAACACTCGTTCATCCATGAGCCGCTCGTAGGTGCGATACAGGCCGTGGTTCGTGTAGCGGGCGCCGGCGGCGCGGGCCGCGGCGAAACCAGCCAGTGAATACGCCTGATTTTGGTATTCGTAGCGCTCTCCGGGGGCCGAGTGCATCGGAATGGCGCTCACTTCCTCGATGAGCCCAAGCGGCGGTTCAGCGCCGAGAAAGAGCGAGACGTCCGAGCGCGAGAGACCGCTCTGATGACTCAGCAGGTGGCGCAAGGTCACGCGGTCCTCGTGCTCGGGGCGTACCAGATCGAACGTCGGCAGCAACGGCTCGACGGGAGCGTCCCAAGTCACGATACCGTCGTCGACCAGCGTCGCGATCATCGTGGACGTCATGGATTTGGTGATGGACCCGACCATGAAAAGCGTGCGCGTATCGACCGCTTTCGAACGCCCATCACCCTGCACCCCAAAGGCGCCCCGATAAGCCACCCTACCGCCCTCCAGCACGGCGACGGCGGCACCCGGCACGTCGAACGCGAGCAACGCGCCGCGGATGTAGCTGTCGAGCTCAGCACGAAGCTCGGGCGCGAGACCCTCGGACGCGATTTCGCCGCCGCTGGGCGTGCCCTCCACAAGCTGCGCGTGCGCCACGCTGCTGGAGAGTGCCAGTGCCAAACCAGCAAGGCCGGCCCAACCAGGCGCGGCCCCTCGTGCACGATGCGCGTTCATGAGTCTGCGTTTCATGTTCGTCTCTCCTCCACCTTGGAATGGCCTTGCCCTTAGACCACGTGCGCGAGGCATAGCACACAGGACGAAGGCCCTATCGTCAGTGGGATCTCGCCGCCGTACATGGGGCACGCAGCACTCTGCAGATCAGGATTCCGACGCAACGGCGCCAGCAAGCTGCCCGCTGCGACTTTCCGGAGCTCGTTACCGCTCAAGCGGACGCGGCTCGCGCCGGCCGTCGCGATGCCGGTGCGCACTTCGAGCGACTGGACGCTGCCGAAGCCGCGCAGGGAGCTCCCGGGGATTGTGCAGGCATTGACACCTGCGACCGAAATGCCGCGGAGGCTTTTCGCTCCGCCGCTGCGCGCTCCCACGGAGGAAAGGTGATGGTTCTCCATCGACACGGAACCGGGGAAGGTTCCGCTGTCTTGGACGATGCCGTTGCAGCAGTCGTCGATCACGTTCCGTTTCACGAGTAGCTCGCCGACTCCGTTGAAAGCAGCCCCGTGAGTAGCGAAGGCGAAGCTGAGCTCGCCGCCCTCTACAACCACATAACGTGGGGAGAGCTTCCACCGTCGCGCCAAGCGCAACCACAGCTTGCATTTCGATGTGCCCGCGCTTGGCTCACGGCACGAGGCCGACGCATGAACGCTGCCGCCGAACAAATCACAATGGCTGAGCGAAGCGCGGTTCAGTACGGTGGCAGGTACTAGGGCTCCAGGGGTGGGCGGACGAGAGGCGTCAGGTCGATCCTGGAGCGGCCGAGCGTTGGGAGACCGTCACGTGAATCTTCAGTGGCTACTCGCGGTCGCCGGCATCGGCCTGCTCGTCGCAGGGCTGTATCTCTTCGCGACGAAGCGCGGCATGGGAGGCCCGGCGAAGCTGAAGCTCCCGTTCGTCGAAGCGGAGCTGCCCGTTGCGTCGCTGGTGCCAATGGTGCTGGGCGCTGCCCTGCTGCTCGTTGCGAGCCAGGCCGAGCCCAACCCAATTGCGACCGCAGACGCCAAACCCGAGCTTCCGCCCGGAGGAGGTCCGCGCCCCCGTTGCATCGACCGTACGGCAGTGGGCATCGCACGGTTGCAGTGGGCGCCCGCCGATTGTCCAACGCATCCGGGCGCACCCGTGCGGATCGATCGGTGCGAGGAAACCCGGCCGCTCAAGTGGTTGAAAGAGCAGCTCGGCATCTTACGCGCCGCCAAGGTACGAGGGTTCGACAGTCTCCCCGAAGCATTCGACCTGGTTCCCGGTGAGTACCTGGGAAAGAAGGACTGGTTACTTCGTGTGCGGCTGCACGACGGCAGCGAACCGTACAACGTGTCTGTCGGGTACAACGTCCTGAGCGCCGCCAAGGACGGCTGCCTGTCTCTGACCAAACGCGGAAAGCCCCTGTCGCCCTTCGCGTGCATGGATACGTCCGGCCAATGGTGGACACAGAACGCCGACAAGCTGTGTCGCGTCGGGCGATAGCGTGAACGGCGCGGCGCATAGGTAAATCGCGGGGCGACGGAGGAACAGCCAATCGGGTGGGGCCTCCTGGGTGCCACCGGAGGCTCTGAATCGGGCGGCCTTCGGGCATCTTCGCCGCATCGATGATTCAGCCCACGCGCGAAGGTTTCGATAAGCGCGGATCACTGGCGCACTTGCGCTGCGCGTGGTCAGCTACGTCGTGCTTCGCTTCTCTCATCAACTCTGGCTAACCCTCGTCCCCTTCACTCTTGCATTCGCTGCCTGTTCGAGCTCCGACGAATCCAATCCCAATCCCTCGGCTGGCGCAGCCGGCAGCGTGGCGTCGGGCGGCGCCTCTGCTGGCGGATCAGGAGCAGGCGGGCGCGCCGGTGGAGCAGTTGGCGCGAGCGGAGCCAGCGGCACGCCGCACACTTCCGGAGGCGGCGGTGCGACGGGCGGGGTAACCGGC
>DASQDA010000746.1:0-2569 GCA_035634435.1 Polyangiaceae bacterium | reverse complement strand
GCCGCCCGCGAGAAGCTTCGCGCTCGCGCCAAGCAAGCTCACATCGCCGACCTTTCGGCCATGCTGGAGCTCACGCTGCTGGCTGACCTGCCCGACGCGATGACCGACCTGCTGACCGAGCTCGACGCGCGCGCCGCACACTCGGGCGATGTGGGTCTTCTGCTCAACGCGACGGAACCGCTGGCGCGAGTGCTGCGCTACGGCGACGTGCGCGGCTCGGGCGCCCGCGCGATCGAGCCGGTGTTCAGAGCGTTGCTCGAGCGCGCCATCGTACGGCTCGCCCCGGCCTGCTCGCAGCTGGACGACACGGCTGCCGCCAGCCTGCTCGACTCGCTGCAACGCGCTCACGCCGCGTGCCTCTTGGTCGACCACACCGCGCTCAAGGACGACTGGCTCGAAGCGCTCGCGGCCTTGCTCGACGCCCAAGCCGTGCATCCGCGTATCCGTGGTCGAGCCTGCCGGCTCTTGCTCGAGCAGAACCGATTGTCCGGCGACGAGCTCGAGCGCCGCGCGCACCTCGCGCTCAGCAGCGCGGTCGAGCCGGCGAGCGCCACACGCTGGCTCGAAGGTTTGATCGCGGGCGACGGCCTTTTCTTGGTGCACCAGGCGACCTTGCTCGACGCTCTCGATGCCTGGCTATCGAGCCTCACCACCGACGTGTTCCAGGCCGAGCTGCCGCTCCTGCGCCGGGCATTCGCGAGCTTCGCGGTGGCCGAACGCCGCGCGCTCGGTAGGAGACTCAAACGCGGCGCCGCGAAGCCGAGCGAAGGAGCCCTCGAGTCGCTCGACTTCGACGGCGAACGCGCTCGGCGCGTCCTTCCGGTGCTCGCCAACCTGCTCGGGGTAGACGTTGGCTGAATCCGATTCGCGCGAGCAGCGCTGGCGACTCGTGCTCGGCCAGGCCGCCGAAGGCGAGCTCGACGTGAAGCTCACCGACCGAGCGCTCGGTATGGATCGCGCGCTCGAGGCGCTTTACGAGAGCGAGCGCCAGGGCTCGCTCGGCGCCTCGAGCCCCAACGTGGCCCGCTGGCTCGGCGACATCCGCAGCTACTTTCCCGCGGCGGTCGTCAAGGTGCTGCAACAGGACGCCATCGAGCGTCTCAACCTGAAAAAGCTGCTGCTCGAGCCGGAGATGCTGGAGCAAGTCGAGCCCGACGTGAACCTGGTAGCCACTCTGCTCTCGCTCAAGAGCGTGATACCCGCGCGCACTCGCGAGACGGCCCGCAGCGTCGTTCGCAAGCTCGTGGAACAGCTCCAACGCCGGCTGCAGAGCCCCATGCATCAGGCACTCCGCGGCGCGCTCTCGCGAGCGGCACGCACGCGTCGGCCGCGAGGAAGCGAGGTCGACTGGGATCGGACGTTGCGCAAGAATCTCTCGCGCTACCAGCCCGAGCACGGCAGCGTCATCGTCGAACGCCTCGTTGGCTACGCGCGCCGCGGCTCGGCCCTGCGAGACGTCGTGCTGTGCGTCGATCAGAGCGGCTCGATGGCGAGCTCCGTCGTCTACTCCAGCATCTTCGCAGCAGTGCTCGCCAGCTTGCGCAGCATATCCACCCGTTTCATCGTCTTCGACACCGCTGTCGTCGACCTCACCGAGCATCTGCACGACCCGGTCGAGCTCCTCTTCGGCACCCAGCTCGGCGGTGGCACCGACATTGCCCAGGCGCTCACCTATTGCCAGCAAGTCATCACCCGCCCCACGCGCACCGTGCTCGTCCTCATCACCGACCTCTACGAAGGCGGCGACCAAGCGTCGCTCCTTGCGCGCGTCACCGAGCTGAAAAAAAGCGGCGTCACCATCGTGTGCCTGCTCGCCCTCAACGACGCGGGCGCCCCCAGCTTCGACCACCAGAATGCCCAGGCCTTCGCCTCTCTCGGCATCCCCACCTTCGCCTGCACCCCCGACCTCTTCCCCGACCTCATGTCCGCCGCGCTGCTCAACCAAGACGTCTCCCTCTGGGCCGCGCGACAGGACATCGTCACGGTGGGGTAGCGTCCGCGCGACGCGCTTAGCGTCAATCTTTGCGCTGCCTGCGTCGAGCGATTTCGGGTGCGTCACAGCGACGAGCGCGCTGCTCGATCGGTGCGTCGCACGCGCAGGCGCATTTCGAAGCTGCGCGTCTCTTCCACCGCGCCGGCCACCGCTTGGAAACGTTCAAAGCGCATGACCCGGGTGACCGACCTCGCTCGTTGACCTGCCGTGATGCCGCTCAGGTCATGGCATCTGCTGCTGCACCACGACTACGCGCTCAGGTATCCGGAGATTTACTCGTCCACCTTGAATTGCAGCGAAACTATGCCAAGGTCTCACCTATCGAGGACCCGCTCCCTGGCTCTTCATTCACCGTCGGAAGTGCGTTGTTGTCGCCGACGCGCACCTATGCACCAGTGAATCGGGGAAGTCGTTCCGGCACATAAATCTGCAATCTCCAACCAGGGGACGATCTCGTCGGCGCAGGACGAGCTCCGCTACTCGGCTCTGCTGGCCACCACCACAGTTACAATCGTACAGTACGGGCGCGCAGCGGCGGAGACGATGAGCGATGCTGTGGACCATCTGCTGACGGCG
>DASQDA010000745.1:0-1790 GCA_035634435.1 Polyangiaceae bacterium | reverse complement strand
AGCGCGGCGATGTGAAAGCCGGAGCCGAGCTCGCTATGGCGTTCGAGCGCCTCGAGCCGCGAGCGCGCCTCCTCGCTCAACTGACTGGGAGGAGGCACCAGCAGGTAACAGTAGGCACGCTCGCTGCTGCGGCCGACGCGGCCGCGTAGCTGATAAAGCTGCGCCAGCCCGAACATGTCGGCTCGATCGATGATGATGGTGTTGGCCCGCGGGATATCGAGGCCGGTCTCGACGATGGCCGTCGCGACCAGCACGTCGTACTCGCCCGCCACGAACTGAAACATCGTGCGTTCCAGGACGTCTTCGCTGAGCTTTCCGTGACCCACGGCGATACGGGCCTGAGGAATCAGCTCCTGCAGGCGCGCCGCTCGCTCGTAGATGCCCTCGACGCGGTTGTAGACGTAGAACACCTGCCCGCCGCGAGCGAGCTCGCGCTCGACTGCCTGGCGAACCAGCTCCCCGTCGAACTGTGAGGTGATGGTGCGAATGGCGCGCCGGTCCACCGGTGGCGTGGTGATCACGGACATGTCGCGCAGACCCCCGACGGCGAGCTGCAGGGTGCGAGGGATGGGGGTCGCGCTGAGCGTCAACACGTCCACCGAGGTCTTCATCTGCTTGATGCGCTCCTTGTGGACCACGCCGAAGCGTTGCTCCTCGTCCACCACGAGCAGCCCCAGGTTCTTGTAGTGAATGTCCTTCGAGAGCAGGCGATGGGTACCCACCACGATGTCGACCGTGCCGTCCTTGAGACCCTTGAGCGTCGCCAGCTGCTCGGGTTTGGACTGGAAGCGGCTCATCACCCGCACGCTCAGCGGGTAGTCCTGCAAGCGCGTGGAAAAGGTCTGATAGTGTTGCTGCGCAAGTACCGTGGTCGGGCAGAGCAGCGCCACCTGTCGCCCCGAGGTCGCGCACCAGAACGCCGCGCGCAAGGCAACCTCGGTCTTGCCAAAGCCGACATCGCCGCAGACGAGTCGATCCATCACCCTGGGCGCGGTGACGTCGCGCATCACTTCCTGAATGGCCGCCGCTTGGTCGCGGGTCTCCTCGTAAGGGAAGCTGGCTTCGAAGGCGGCAAATTCATCATCGGGCGGGGGCAGCGGCTCCTTTTCCAGAGCGGCTCGCTCGGCGTAGAGCTTGAGCAGCTCGTCGGCCATCTGACGCACGCGCTGCTGGACGCGCGCCTTCGTCTTTTCGAAAGTTTGGCCGCCCAAGCGATCGAGCTTCGGCTGCCCTTCGCCCCCCGAGTACTTCTGGATCTGGTTGAGCCGGTAGACCGGAAGGAAGAGCTTGTCTCCACCAGCGTATTCGACGACCAGCAGGTCGACCGTGACGCCGCTAAGCGTCTTTTTCTCCAGCCCGCGGTAGCGCCCGATGCCGTGATCCACGTGCACCACCAGGTCCCCGGGCTCCAGCGCACGCAGGTCCTGCAGGACGCCGCGTGCAGAGCGGGTGCGCGCCGCCGAACGGTGCACACGTTGGCCAAATATCTCCTCCTCCGTGACCAGCACGAAGCCTTCCATCGGTGCGATCACGCCGCGCGCCATGGGTGCGACGACCACGCGCACGATCGTCGCGAGCGCGTTGGGCGCGGATGCAGAAGGCTCCGCGGGCAGCACCTCCACGGGCACGCCGCGGTGTGACAACAGTGCCGCGAGTCGTTCCGCCTGCGTGCGTGTTCGCGCGGCGATGGTGATTCCCAGACCGGCGTCTTGCCACAAGCTGATGCGCCGCAACAATGGCTCCAGAGCGGCCGCTTTGCCGCGGCTGGTCCGCGACAGCTTCACCGCGCG
>DASQDA010000744.1:0-4521 GCA_035634435.1 Polyangiaceae bacterium | reverse complement strand
CGAGCGCGGCGCGTCGAGAACACGCCGTGCGGCCAAGAGAACGTTTACTCCGCCCAGCTTCTGCACATCGAACCGCAGCCCGACCAGGCCAAGCGTGACGTCGTCCAGCAGCACGCCCCTGAGTCGGCCACCCTGACCGAGCAACAAAGCAGCTCGATCGATGGCCGCGCCCATCGGCACGCTGCCCGAGGTGTCGGCCAGGCCGGTCGCCACCGCCAGCGTCAGGTGGGAGCGCTGCAGGGACAGCTCGAGCGCGCAGAGCGCCGCTTGCGACGCGCGATCGTTCGCCTCGCCGCGCCCGGCGAGCACCAGCAGCATCGCGCCGCCCTTCAGCGGCAACACGCGCGCACCGAACTTCTCGGCGATGCGCTGCAAGGGCTCGTCGGTGTCGTAGGCATCCTGCTCGACCACCGCTCCGTCGGCTTGACCCTTACCCAAGATCACGGTGACGATCTTCTGCTCCGGGCGACGCGGGGAGAGCGACGGCCTGAGCTTCGGTGCCGTGCTGCGGCTGCGCGCCGCCAGCTCGGCGAAGCCCTCGAGGACGGCGAAGGCATCGCGCGGCCGATCGCGGCGGTTCTTGGCCAGCAGACGCGCCACGAGCTCGTCCACTATCGGGTCCAGGTCGGACTTGAGGTCGCTTGGGCGCGGCGGGTCCTCCTGCAGTACCTTGGCCAGGATGCCGACGGGGTGCGAGCTCGCAAAAGGTGCTCTGCCCGTGACGCATTCATAGAACACGCAACCGATGGCAAACACGTCGGCGCGAGCATCGACGTCGACCTCACCCATTGCTTGTTCCGGCGACATGTAGCCGACGGTGCCGATGCGCACGCCGTTAGACGTCAGGGCATGAGCCTCCTCGGCGAGGCGTGCAACGCCAAAGTCGAGCAACTTGACCGAGCGAGCTTCCGACAGCGGCAGAAACAAATTCGCCGGTTTTATGTCGCGATGAACGATGCCGCGGCGATGAGCGAGCGAGAGCGCGCTGCACACGCGCCGCAGCAGCATCAAGCTCTCCTCCATGCTCAGCGGGGCACGCCGCAGACGCTCTGCGAGGTCTTCGCCATTCAGCCACTCCATCACCAGATAGAGCGTGCCCTCGCTGGTGGAGCCGTGCGCCAGGTACTGCACGATTCCCGGGTGCGAGAGCTCGGCCAGGATACTCGTCTCGCGTAGGAAGCGCGCGCCAGCGTCCCGCGCGAGGCGGCCGACGGTCTTGATGGCAATCGGTCGCTCGGTGGCGAGATCGACCCCGCGGTAGATGGCGCCCATGCCACCGCGCCGCGCAAGGCTATCGACTCGGTAGCGGCCGGCTAGCGTGGTGCCCGGAAGCAGAAAACCGAGCGGGCCACCTTGAGGATACGTCTCCGCCGCGACCTGCCGCAGGAACGAATCGATCGAGTCATCGGACTCGTCCCTGTCCGACGACCCCCCTGAGATCGCCATGTTGTGGAATACCCGACGCTAATGCTCTTCTCCGCACGCGGCAAGACGCTCACAGCGCATGCGCCGCGCCCGCGTGGACTGCGAGTCAGGAACCCTCGCCGATGAGGGGCCCAAAGTCTACGCGATCGTGCGCAGACCACGGGGCCGGGGCGGCACCCGACGTGCATCGCAAGGGAACGTCCGCGCGGTGCACGCGGAGGAGCCCGAGTCGACGCTGCGACCGCTTCACGACAGCCCGGTCGCGGCCTCAGTCTGACTGCGCCGTCCGGAAGCCCACGTGCACGGCCGGTATTGCCTCCTCGTGTGGGTGGCGCGCCGTCGCGCGGTAACGCGCACAGAAGCTGGAGGCGCAGAGATACGAGCCACCCTTGATGACACGAGGCCGCTCCTTGCTCCGCTGTGGGAGCTCGGGAGCTCCCGTTCCGTGCGCCTGTCGGTTGCCTCGATACTCGTCCGAGGTCCACTCCCAGACATTCCCAATCATGTCGAGTAGTCCGAAGGGATTGGCAGTGAAGCAGCCAACGGGAGCGCGTCCCACGAAGCCGTCCTGAGCGTTGTTCGACTGCGGGAAGTCGCCCTGCCAGAAGTTGGCGGTGGGGCGCTGACCCTCGTCTAGCGGCAGCCCGTGAAGCGTCGGCAGATCCCGCCCGCCGCGCGCCGCAAGCTCCCACTCCGCCTCGGTGGGCAGGCGCCGCCCGAGCCAACCTGCGTAGGCGAGTGCGTCACCCAGCGTGACCTGCACGACGGGCTCGTTGGGCCGCGCGCTGGTGCCCGGACCGCCGGGATGCCGATAGTTGGCTCCTGTCACGAAGCGCCACCAGTCACCCGGTGCTCGCGGCACCTCTCCCTTCGCGGGCGCGACGAACACGGCGCCACCCCCGCGCTTCTCCGCATCCGTGACGTAGCCCGTCGCGCTCACGAAGCGGCCGAACTGAGCGTTCGTCACCTCGGTTCGATCGAGCCAGAAGGGCGCTACCTCCACACTGCCGCCGGGTCGCTCCTCCGCGTAACCGTGCGCCGTACCCGGTATGAACCGTGCCCCCTCGATGCGCACCATGCCGGCGTGCTCCGCATCGCGAGTCGCCGGGATCCCAGAGTAACGCGCGCACTCCGCAGTCGAGCCGAGTGGCGCGAGGGGCGGCGCCGATCGCGCCCAGACGGCACCCGCGCCCGCGGCCGCGGCGAGCACCAGAGGCACTGCCCAAGCGCGTCGAGGCCAGGTCATGTCGCAGGATCTCCGCTGCTCATCAGGGTGCCGAGCTGCTGCCAAGCACGACGCCAACGCGGGTCACGTAGCTGTCCCACTCTTGGATCAGCTCGTCGCGAAGCTCGGGTTCCTGCGCCGACAGGTCGTGCTGCTCGGCGCGGTCGGTAGCCAGGTCGAACAAGGCCCAGGTCGAGTCACCGAAGGGCGGCTCGAGCCAAACCAGTTTGTAGTTGCCGCGTCGCACGTAGCGATCGCCAAACAGCTCCTCGGCGAGCACCTGCTCCTCGTTGCGCACCTCGTCCTGCGAGCCGCTCAACACGCCGAGCAGCGAGTGACCGGTGATGGGATGGACCTTTCTGCCAGCGTAGACCGACCCGGGATCGGGAATCCGCGCCAGCTCCAGGAAGGTGGGCAGCAGGTCGGACACGTGTGAGAGCCCCTCGAAGCTGGGCAACTTGCGGCTCTGCTGCGGCAAACGCACGATGGCGGGGACGGTCACTCCGCCTTCGGTCGTGTGCGCTTTCCAGAGGCGGAACGGCGTGGCTCCCACTTCTCCCCAGCGCGCTCCGTAGCTCACGTTCGAGAGCGGTCTACCGAGGTTGGCCAGGGAGTTGTCGGTGTTCGGACCATCGGGAAAGCTGAACTTACCACCCTCGGCGCCGTTGTCCGACTGGAAGAACACCAGCGTATCGTCGTACTCGCCAATCGCCTTGAGGTGCTGGATGAGACGGCCGATGTTGTGGTCGAGGTGCTCGACCATCGCGGCGTAGATCTCCATGCGGCGAGCCTCGAAGTCCTGCTGCTCGGCATCGAGGTCCTCCCAGTCCGGGTTGTCGGGTGTCGAGGGCAGACGGGGGCTCGGCTCGAACGCTCGCGGAATGATCCCGAGCGCCTTTTGCCGCGCGATGCGCGCAGCGCGGATCGGCTCGTAGCCAGCGTCGTAGCGTCCGCGATAGCGGTCGATGTACTCGGTCGGCGCCATCAACGGCCAATGCGGCGCCGTGTAGGCGGCATAGGCGAAGAAAGGCCGTCCGTCGCCGGCGTGCTGATCGATGTAGGCGAGCAGCTTGTCCGTGTAGAAGGTGGTCGAGAAGAAACCCTCGGGAACGCTCGTGAGCACGCCGTCCTCGCGGTATTTCACGTTGTCGGAGGGAATGGGTTTGCCGGTGACGGGTGCGAAGTGCGAGGCGCCGCCGCCCAGCAGCGCAAAGGAAGACTCGAAGCCGCGGGCCGCGGGGCTGTTGCTCTCCTCCAGGCCAAGGTGCCACTTCCCGGCCATGTACGTGTGATACCCCGCGTCGCGGAACAGCTCCGCCACGGAAAGCGATTGCTCGTTCAGGTAGCCTTCGTATCCGGGTTTGCCTTGCTGCTCCGGCAGCAGCAGCTCGGCCATGCTGCCGAGGCCCACGAGATGGTGATCGGTTCCAGAGAAGAGCGCGGCGCGTGTTGGTGAGCAAGTCGGCGCTGTCTTGTGATCGGCGAGAATGCGACCCTCGGCAGCCAACGTATCGAGGTTTGGTGTGGAGATCTCGCCGCCGAACGCACCAAGGTCGGAGTAGCCGAGATCGTCGGCGACAATCAGCAAGATATTGGGCGCGACCGCAGCGCCCTCGGACCCCGCTTCACCAGCTCCACCGCCCTCCGCGCTTTCACCGGCGCTGACGGCACCTGCTCCCACGCTGGCGCCGCTCGGTGCGCCGCCCTGCTCGCCCGGCTCGTGCGCGCCCGAACCGCCAGCCGACCCTCCGCTGGCGACGCGGCCAGCTTTGCCTCCCGACTCGGACCCGCCGAGGTCCTCGGAGCTCGAGCAAGCTACTGGTAGGCAAACCCCCGTCAACGTCAGAACAACCCATACGTAAGCTCGTAAC
>DASQDA010000743.1:0-1678 GCA_035634435.1 Polyangiaceae bacterium | reverse complement strand
CGGCCCGCTCACCGGCATGATAGGGTTCCTTTCTGGTGTGGGCAATGAACGACGGTGACCCCGGGTTCGGCAGCAAGCTGCGATGCGGAGCAAGAATCCTCGTCGTCGACGATCATCGCCTCTCCCGAGACGCCGCGAAGCTGCTGCTCGAAGACGTGGGCTACGCGGTCGACTGCGCGGAAAACGCGGAGCAGGCACTGCTCGCGGACGCGGCTTCCTCCGATGTGATCTTGCTCGATCTCCAGATGCGGCCCACCGGCGGTGCCGCCGTGAAGCGCGAGCTCGACCGCCGCGGCGTCAGCGTGCCCGTGATCGTGGTTTCGGGCGCGGACGACATTGCCAGGGTAGCGCAAGCCATCGGTGCGTTTGCGTGGCTGCACAAGCCGCTCGACTTCGAGAAGCTAACGCAGCTCATCGAAGCGGCCTTGCTGGCCCGTCCACCGAGCAGCGCCGAGCCGCTCCGCCGAGCACGCTACTGACCGGCGGCGGCGAGGGGGCCGCTCAGACGTCACCGAACGTCCACGGTCTTGCTACCACGTGAAGCGGCGTGGCGATGTAGACGGGGCGTGGAGGTTCCGAGCCATGCAGATTCGCACCCGGTTTCAGATTGGATCGATCGCGCTCGCCGCGGCGCTGATTGGTTGCGCGGTGGAAGCGCAGGACGAGCAAGCACTGGAGAACGCCGAAGCGGCTGAAAGCTCCAGCGCCGAGCTCCGGCGGGGCCGCGCGGCGAACCGCGCGAAGAACGTGATCCTCTTCATCGGCGATGGCATGGGGGTTTCCACGGTGAGCGCCACCCGCGTGTTTTCCGTGGGCGTGGACGGCAATCTGGTGATGGACCAGCTCCCCTACTCGGCGCTCTCTCGCACGGCCGACGCCGACCACATCACGCCGGACAGCGCCAGCACGATGACGTCGATGATGACCGGCGTAAACACCAACTCCGGCGTCATCGGCTTCGGACCCGAGACGGAGTTCGGCGACTTCAACGGTGACGGCGACGGAGTCGCGCTGACGACGCTTCTCGAGCGTGCCAAAAGAGCGGGCATGAGAGCGGGGGTCGTCTCGACCGCCCGCGTCACGCACGCAACTCCGGCAGCCTGCTACTCGCACATCAACAATCGCGACAACGAACAAGCGATTGCGCTGCAGGCGTTACCCGGCGATTCGACCTACAATCGCGCGCTCGGCTCCGGGCTCGACTTGATGCTCGGGGGCGGGCGTCAGTTCTTCGTTCCGTCCACGGTCACCGACGAAGAGGGAGGCACGGGCTCCCGCAGCGACGGGCGCGACTTGCGCGCCGAGTTTCAAAGCGCCGGCTATTCGTACGTCTGGAACGCGACGGGGCTCGCAAGCGCCACGAAGCGGAACCTACCTCTTCTCGGCCTTTTCGAGCGCGGCCACATGGAATACGAGCACGATCGGCCGACAGACGCGGGCGGCGAGCCGAGCCTCAGCGAGCTCACGCTGAAGTCGATCGAGCTCCTCAGCGACGCGACGCGCCATTCGCGGCGCGGCTTTTTCCTGATGGTCGTATGGTGTCGCATCGAACACGCCCACCCAGCGGGTAATGCGTGGCGCGCGCTCACCGACGCCGAAGAGCTCGATCGAGCGATCGGGCGTGCGCTCAGCGCCGTGGACTTGCGGGAAACGCTGATCCTCGTGACGGCCGACCACA
>DASQDA010000742.1:0-3340 GCA_035634435.1 Polyangiaceae bacterium | reverse complement strand
CAGAACGCGAGCGGCTTGGTGTGTGGATTGTCGACGCGGAACACGTGCACTCCGCGTGCGATCCAGAACAAGAAAATATCGAGGCACGCGTTCCACAATCCTTCGCGGTCTTCGCACCAGAAGTTGAGTGGGTAGATGTCTTCGTACTTTTTCGGCGGATTCTCGGCGTAGCGGACGCTGCCGTCGGGGCGCACGAAGAACCACTCGGGATGCTGCCGAACCCAAGGGTGATCGGGTGCGCACTGCAGCGCGTAATCGATGGCCACCTCGATGCCGAAGTCACGCGCGCCCTTCACCAGCGATTCGAACTCGGCAAGACTGCCGAGCTCGGGATGGATGGCGGTGTGCCCGCCGAACTTCGAGCCGATGGCCCATGGACTCCCGACGTCCGATGGCTCCGCGGTGCGCGCGGTGTTGCGCCCTTTGCGGTGCACCTCACCGATGGGGTGGATGGGCGGAAGATACAGCACGTCGAAGCCCAGGGCGGAGAGCTCGGGCAGCCGCTGTGCGGTGTCGGCGAAGGTGCCATGCTTGCCAGGCACTGGAGATTGCGATCGGGGAAACAGCTCGTACCACGCTGAAAAGGTGGCTTCGGAGCGATCAACGAGCACCTCCCGCGGCTTAGACAAGCTCGTCACGTGCGTCGCCTTGATGGGCCCACGGACCAGCTCGAACACGTCCTCGGCAAACGCGACGCGCAGACGTTCGTCGAGCGCCACGCCGGCATCGGCCAGCCTCGTTGCAGCCTCCTTGACTCGCCGCGCCGCTTCGCCCTTCAGCACGCTGGCATGCCTTTGCAAGAGCGCCGCGCCCTCGAGCAGCTCCGGGCGCACGTCCTGGCCGGCGTCCACGCGTTTGCTCAGATCCGAACGCCAGGTGCCGAACTCATCGGGCCAGGCCTCGATGCTGAAGGACCAGCGGCCCAAACGATCGACGCGAAACGAGCCATGCCAGCGATCGGGATCGGCGCGGTAGTGCAGCGGGAAGGCTTCCGCCTCCTTGTCGCCGGGTCCCCACACGAGAATGCGGGCTCCGATCAGGTCGTGCCCGTCCTTGAAGATGGCGGCGCCCACTTCGATGCTCGTGCCGACGGGGCGCTTGATGGCGTAACGGCCGCACTCGAGTTGGGGCGTTACTTGTTCGATGACGACGCGGGGCGGCTCGGACACGACGGTCAACTCACGCATGACACTCACGGGGAAGGAGGCCGAGGGGTGGAAGTCGCGACGCCAGGACTGCGCTCCCGTTCGAAGAACGCACCCTGGACGAAGGAGAATAAGGTCACTGGAAGTTGCCGGAGTCTCGGCGCACATCTCGGCATCGTCAAGCAGCGATGCGCCCGGCCGCTCGCTCGGTCGCCGCGGCACCGCATGCAGCTGGTGCGAAGGGAAACAGTCGCGCCATTTAGTCACGCCGGAAGCGGCTCGGTACGCCAGGGTGATGACAAACACGCAGCGCTGCGCCGCAGGGACGACGGCGCTGGCTGTCGTCATTCGCATGGAGGTCGGTCGGCGCGCATACGGGCCGTTCGGGCGCCATTCCGCTACAGTACAGGTGTGTTTGGCTTGTGGAACAAACGCGCCTCGACCGTCCCGTTGCCCGGTGGCGCAGCCGCGCTCGCCGCACGCATCGGGATGGAGATGCGCGACGCCGACGAAGCGACCATTCGCGTCGTCACTGCGCTGGCGGGGCTACTGGCCGCCGTCGCTTACGCCGATCGCGACTACTCCGAAGACGAGGAGGCCCGGGTTCGGCTCGAGCTCGGAAGGATTGCTGGGATGACGCCCGCAGGCATCGACGCGATTTGTGTCACGCTGCGTGAGCACGTCGTGGAGATATCTACGGTCGAGGCGCCGCGTTACTGCCGGGCGTTGCTCGAGCTCGGCGATCGCGAGCTTCGCGTCGAAGTGCTGGAAGCGCTCACGGAGCTGGCCGCCACCGACGGCGCGATCACCACGCTGGAGACCAACTGGTTGCGCCAGGTGACGAAGGCGCTCGGGCTCACCCAGGACGATTACAACAGCGCACAAGCGAAGCACCGTGAACGACTGAGCGTGCTCTCATCGCCCGGTCGCAGCTGACGGAGCCCCTCGGCGAGCAGGGCACGGCAGCAGCGGAATCCGGTCGATTCGTCGTGATAGCTCGCGTGTGCGCTGGTCCGGTAGCCGCAGCCTTCGCCGCACTTGATTAGACCAAGAGTCGCGCCGAGAACAAGCGTCCTCGCTGGCTTTCGACAGCCTCGTCGATCGTGGCGGAGGCCGACGCTTGCCGCGAGGGCTGCGGCGCATCAGGCTGGCTGAATGCAGACGCGGGCTCAGGACCAGGGTTTGCCGAAGACCTTGGTCGCCTACAACTTCATTGGCGGCCGAGAAGAAAGCGGCGACGACACGTTCTCCCGCAACAATCCGGCCAATGCGCACGACGTCGTCTGCGTGGCTCCGCAGAGCTCCGCCGCCTCGGTGCAGCGCGCGTGCGAGGCCGCTCGGCAAATGGCAAAGCCGTGGGCGCGAGTGCCCTCGCCGCAGCGCGCCCAGGTGCTGACGCGGCTGGCGCGTCTACTGTCGGACAACAAGGAGTCGCTCGCGCGCTTCGTAGCCCGCGAAGTCGGCAAGCCGATCCGGGAAGCGCGCGGGAGCGTGCAGGAGGCCATCGACACCGCCGAGTTCTTCCAGAGCGAGGGCCGGCGTCTCTACGGTCAAACCGTGCCCAGCGAGCTGCCCAGCAAGGAGCTGTTCACTTACCGGCGACCGCTCGGTGTCGTGGCAGTCATCACTGCGGGCAACTTCCCGATCGCCGTGCCCTCGTGGAAGATCATCCCTGCGCTATTGTGTGGCAACACGGTGGTGTGGAAGCCATCGGACGACGCACCCGGAACGGCGACGCTCTTTCTGGAGCTCTGGCGCCGAGCGGGCCTGCCCGATGGCGTGTTGAACCTGGTGCATGGCGGCGGCGCCGCTGCGGCCGGCGAATTTCTCACCCAGCAGGTCGAGCAGGGCCGCGTAGACAAGCTCTCGTTCACCGGCTCGACCCGCGTTGGGCGGCAGCTCGGGGCCATCTGCGGTCGAGCGCTGCAGGTGCCTTCGCTCGAGCTTGGCGGCAAGAACCCGCTCGTCATTCTGGCCGATGCGAACCTGGAGCTGGCGATCGAAGGGGCGCTGTGGGCCTCCTTCGGCACCGCCGGTCAGCGATGCACGAGCGCGGGCAATCTGATCGTCGACGAACGCGTCTTGCCGACCGTGCGGGCCGAGCTCGTGCGCCGCGCTAGCGCTCTGAAAATCGGCGATCCCGTGGACGAGAGCGTCGTCTACGGTCCGCTCATCAACGAACGCTTCCTGCGTTC
>DASQDA010000741.1:0-7515 GCA_035634435.1 Polyangiaceae bacterium | reverse complement strand
CGGAGGTCAGGTGCCGCGCTCGGGTTGTGTCCAGCTGCAAAGCAGTGGTTTAATCGCCGCCTGCAATGGCCATGCTGCGGGACTCGGCAGGTAATGACTTGATTTTGGCCGCAGCGCACCTGATTGGCCGCGGGCCCCAGTGTACATTGCGACTTTCCGGTCAGTACGTCTCCGCGCAGCATGCGCTCATCCGCTGGAGCGGGAGCCAGTGGGAGGTTCTGGACCGCGGTAGCCGCAATGGCACCCGCCTGAACGAGCAGTGGCTGGTGCCGGGAAAGCCTCAGCGCTTGAGCGTCGGAGACACGCTTGCCTTTGGAAGCACGGACGAGCTGTGGACGTTGGTCGACGCGCAAGAACCGGGCGCGATGGTGCTTGCTCTCGACAGCGGTGAGACGCTGCACGGAAGGAACGCGGTGATCGGCGTGCCCTCTAGCACGGAGCCGAAGTGCACTCTCTTCCTCGACCGCGACGGCTCGTGGGCGATGGAACACGTGGACGGCACGTTGCACCGCTTGGCCGACGGTCACGCCTTCGAAGTGGAGGGGCGACGCTACTTGTTCTCGTGTCCGAGCCTGCACGCGGCCACCACCGCCGCCGCCATGGACCCGCTGGAGAACGCCCTCTTGGAGTTCAAGGTTTCGCGCGACGAGGAGTTCGTCGAGCTCGCGATCCGCTATGCCCACCGCAGCGTTCAGCTCGGCTCGCGTGCTCACAACTACCTCTTGCTCGAGCTGGCGCGAACGCGCCTCAACGACCTGGCGGCAGGCATCCCCGAGGTCTCCTGTGGCTGGGTGGACAAGGACCTGCTTGCCGAAGGTCTGCGAATGACGCCGCAGCAACTGGACGGCGAGGTGTTCCGGATCCGCAAGCACTTCGGACAACACGGCGTGCCGGAAGCGGCCACCATCATCGAGCGCCGCCCGCGCACCAAGCAGCTGCGGATCGGATTTTCCCGCATCGAGATCCAGCGTGACCTTGCCGCTGCTGGGGAGCACGAAGCGGGGGCTGGCGCGGCCGGAGATCCGGGCTGAGGCGTGGCGCGCTGCTCGAGGGCGCCATCGCACCGAGCAGCGCGCTCGTCGACAGCGGGGCCAACCCACCCCCTCAGGGCGTCAGCACGACGGTTGCCATCGAGCGCGGCGGCAGCGTCACGCTGTTGGCTTCGAGCGGGCCCAGCTCCGACCACAGCGCCCGAGCGCCGCCCTCGTAGATGGAGCGCACGACGGAGGAGGTGGTGCTGGCAAAGCCGCCGGGGTCGAGCTGCACGCGCTTCTCTTCTGCCGAGACGTTGAGCAGCACCACCACCACGCGTCCCTCGGCGGGCGCCTGGTAGGCGGAGGCGCGAACGCCGGGCAGGTTGGAACCGGCGCCGATCCGAACGTAGCCCGGGTCGGTGAAGTGCGAGAAGTGCTTCATCGCGTAGTACTGGTCGCGGATGACGTAGTTGTCGGCGTCGACGAGCGTCACGAGCCCCTTGTTGGCGCCGTTCGAGGGGGGCCAGACGAGCTCCCAGTAGATGAAGGCACTGCCGCCCTGCTCGACGAGGGTGTTGTGCATCAACCAGGCAGTTTCAAAGCCGCCGGTGTTGCCGCCGTCCTCGTCGGTGTTGAACTCCGTTTGGAAGCTGGGCAATGCGCCTGCGGCGACGCGCACGCCGAACATGTGCGGTACGAAGCTGTCAGGCCCCGGCGTTTTCCAGTCCCACACGCCGTCGCTGCCGCTCTCGTAGATGTGGTGGGCGACTCCGGCGAGGAGTGACCTGTTCAGCGGAGCGAGGAAGCTTGGCACGCGGTTGTAGTGAATGCCGAGGGTCTCGGGACCAAGCAGGAGCGGCGCGGGCGAAAGAGCAGCCAGGCGTGCGTGGACCATCTCCAGGGCGCGATTGTAGCCGGGGTAGTCGGCGCTCTCGGCAGGACTGAAGACGCAGCCCTCCCAGCCCGAAGGCGGAAAGTCGGGTTCGTTCTGAATGCTGATCCACGTGGGCGCGATGCCCTGCTTTTCGTACTCGGCCAGGGAGGTTGCCCAGTAGTCGGCGAAGCCTTCGTAGTCGAACTGCCCGTTGACCTTGCGCAAGGTGCACGTCTTGGCCGTCGCTTGCGCGGCCGTACAGTCGTCGTCCTGGTTGGCCTTGATGGCGGCGGGCGGTGACCAGGAGCTCAGCAGCAGCTTTGGGGCGCGCCCCAGCGAGCTCTCGGCCGCTGCCAAAATTTCCACTTCGGGCGCCAGGCTGGAGGATTCGTCGGTGCGCTGGTAGCGGTTGCGGAAACGCAGGATATCGAGTCCGAGCTCCTCGAACAGGATGGGATAGAGGGCCGCCTTCTTGCTGTGCGCGGTGAGGCGCTCCTGGTACCAGGCGACCGCCGCTCCGAAGCCCTCGAGCGTCTGGTGGCGCTCGCTCGGGGCTAGCGTAACCGTGACGGAGCCGTCGGCGTTGCCGGTGCCCTTGCCACCGACCGCTCCACGTTTGATCCCAAACACGTTGTCCACGTGAATGTCGACACCGATGGGCGGCCCCTCGAAGTACACGGTGAGCTCCGTGAGCTCGCCCGTCCACTGGATCTGGGCACTGCCGGTGAGCAAGGTCCAACCGTCGCTGGTTGCCACTCCGGAGCCGACCTGGCCGTAGGCGGCGACGCCGTTTGCCACCGTCTTGAACGAGATGTTGAGGGGAGCGGTCGCGGCGCCCGCGATGCGCACCCAGGCCGAGATGCCGATGATGTCGCCGCTCTCGACTTTGCCGAGCAGCGACTGAGCGGGACCTTGATAGATCTGTGTTCGCCCTTTGACGGCCCCGGCTCCGCCCGAGCACGCGAGGTCCGGGCTCAGGCTGAGCATGCCGCCACCAAACGTTTGCCAGCCCGTGACGCCGTCGTCGAAGCTTCCGTTGGTTATCAGGGCGTCGGCGCTGGCCGGCACTGACGCGCAGGGGCCGTCCGTGGGAGTCCCGCTGCCAGCGCTGCCTGCGCTGCTGATTCCGCCGCGTCCGGCGTTTGCTCCGCCGGCGCTCGCGCCCCCGGTGCTTGCACCCCCATTGCTCGTCGAGCTGCCCGCCTGGGCTCCGCCCGCGGTGCCGCCGCTCGTCATGGTCGAGCCGCCGGTACTGCCTCCCACGCCCGAGTCACCCCCCGTCGAATTCGGTCCGGACGGGTTGTCACTATCGGTGCACGCGACGAGCGCGCTCAGGCTGCTCAGGGCCACGCAGAGCCACCCGCGGCGCAACAATCGAGGTGAATTCAGCATCTCTTCTTCCCAGCTACCATGCTCCGTGCGCCTCGTCGCGCGCGAAGGAAAACGGGAAGGGCTCACGGGGATTTGCGGTTGGGTGCCGGCGCGTTTGGCTCGACGCTCGACTCACACTCGCCACGCGGCGCTCCCGCTTCGATCCAGTCCAGTAGCGTCTTTTTTTCAGCTTCCGTGAGCGGCTGTACTGGTGGGTTCGTCTCGACCTGGTAGGGCATGAAGCCACTCCGCACCACGGCGCCCATCACCCGTGTCAGTGGCTCGCCGTGGTAGCGCTGCGTGGCTTGCTGCCAGGTGAGGAGCGGAAACGGCGCGCCATGCCGCGTGGGCGTCGTGTGGCAGCGTCGGCACTTGTCGGCGAACACCGTGTCGACGGCGCACGGCAGCCCGGCTTTGGGTGCCCGCAGCGGGCCGAACGGGGGCTCCAGCGGTAGCGCCTCGGGTAGTGCCGGAACGGGGGCAGGGGCCTGGGTCGCGACGGCTTGCGCCTGCGGCTCTGCGGGAGTGTTGAACGGGTCGGGCACGTCGCGCTTGCGCTCACAGGCCTGCAAGGGGGCAAGCACCAACAGCAGCAGCCAAGAGCTCAGGACGGCGCGGCGCTTCACGAGCTTTGCTTAGGTTCAAATTCGCCGCGTGACAACACGAAGAGTACCTGCTCCGACATCGGAGCCATTGCCGTAGCGCCGGCGGCCGTGGCCACAGCGAGGGCACACGGGGACGCTCGCTGCGGGCGAAATCAGCGAGGAAGCTCCGAGCCGCCCGCGCGCGGTGTAGATTCTCTGCGCGTGACTCACCGAACAGGTCCGAGGAAGCGAGCGACGCGTGCATGGCTATGCCTTGCCGGAGTCCTGAGCAGTGGCTGTCCACTGCTCCTGGAGGACGACTTCACGACGCGAGCAGGCGCGCCTGCCGATGCTGGCCGAGCCGGCGCGTCTGGCAACGCCTCTGCCGCTAGCAGCGGCCAGGCGGGCACAGCGGCATTCCCTCAAGGGGGTCGCGCGGGCAGCTCTGGCAACGCTGGCGAGGCGTCAAACGCCGGCGAAGCTCCCGTGGGCGGCTCCAGCACGGCTGGCGGGGGCACCAGCAGTGCCGGCACCGCGGGTGAGCCCAGCGCGGGGGCGGCGGGCGAGCCTTGGCCCGGTAATGAGGGCGGAGCAGGGGGTCGCTCGGCTTGCGCGGATGGAGTGCTGAGCAGCGGGGAAAGCGATGTCGACTGTGGTGGTGACTGCGTTCCCTGCGCGGACGACGGGCGCTGCCGCGCGAACGCGGACTGCGCGAGCGGCTTCTGCTCGGCAGCCCAGCGATGCAAGGTTTGCGGCGCCAGCAGCGTGCCCAGTGCGCCGCCCGGGTGTCCCGTAGCAGTCTGTGACGGCGGCTGCCTGGGAGGCGTTTGCGTCATCGACTGCGTCGACAAGAAAGATTGCAAGGACGCTGCCCTGGCTTGCCCGAGTGGCTTTGCTTGCCTCGTGCAGTGTGGGCGTGGCGGCTGCGCGAACACGACCGTGCTGTGCCCCGCACTGCACGACTGCAACGTGCAGTGCTCGGCTGATTCCGCCTGCAAGGAAGCCGTCGTTGTGTGTGGAAGTGGGCCTTGCCGCCTGGGCTGTACGGGCGCCGCCGCCTGCGAGGGAGGGGTGATGACCTGTGGCGTCGATGGATGTGAGGCGGATCGCTCCGCCGACGCCAACCCGCCACAGGTTATCTGCGGTCCCACCTGCGGTTCTGGGGAATGTAGCGCTGCGAACCGTTGAGGACCGATCCTTGCACGGGGCAGTCGTGCCCGTCTCTTTGCTTGCCGCCCGCATGACCACTGAGCGCCCCGATCCCCAGGAAATGTTCGGCTACCGCGCTGGCATGGTGCTCGCGGACAAGTACGAGCTGGTGCGACCGCTGGCAGTGGGGGGCATGGGCGTCGTCTGGATCGCCCGCAATCGAGTGTTGGACGTCGCGGTGGCCGTCAAGGTCACCTACTGCTCGCAGGAAAACGTCGCGGAGGTGTTCACGCGTCGCGCGCTGAGCGAGGCGCGCATTGCCGCGCAGCTCGCCCACGCGGCGGTCTGCCGGGTCATCGACTTCGGCGTTACCGATCGGGGTCACCCCTACGTGGTGAGCGAGCTGCTGGAGGGCGAGAGTCTGGAGGAGGTTCTCGAATCGCGTGGCCCTTTGCCGCCGAGCACTGCCGTGCAGATCTTGCTGCCAGTGCTGGAAGCGCTGAGCGCCGCGCACGCCAAAGGCATCGTCCACCGCGACGTCAAGCCAGCCAACATCTTCCTGGCGCGCGACGCCAGCGGCCGTGAGCAGCCGAAGCTGCTCGACTTCGGCATCGCGCGACTGGTGAGTGAAGCCCTGCGAAATACGGCTACGGGTTCCGTGGTTGGCACGCCCTGCTACATGTCGCCGGAGCAGGCGCGCGGCTCACGCGACGTGGATTTTCGTAGCGATGTCTGGAGCGTGTGCGCCACCCTCTACGAGCTCATCACTGGCGATCCGCCCTTCGACGCCGAGAATTACAACGCGGTGATGTGGGCGGTCCTCAATACCGAGCCGATTCCGCTCGGCCAATATGGCGTGACGGACACCGCGCTGGTGGCGATCGTGGAGCGCGGCCTGCGCAAGGAGGTGGACCAGCGCTGGAGCTCGGCGGACGAGCTCGCCGCTGCGCTGGCGGCTTGGTTGCTGGACAACGGCATCGAGTCGGACATCTGCGGCCGTTCGCTCCGCGAGCTCCTCTTGCCCAGAGCGGCCCGCAGCAACTCGTCCGTGCCGGCGCTCTCCCTGCCAGGCAGGAGCTCGCGACCCTCGGTCAGCCCCTGGCGCGCAGGCGTCTCGGCGCGCTTGCTGTCGTCGCTTCGCAACGTGCATCCTCTCTGGATGGGCGGTGCCGTTGCTGCCGTCACCCTGGCGCTCGCCGCTGGCGCCTGGGTCACTCAATCCCGCGATAGCGCTCCGGTAGCGGACGGCCGCGCGCCGGCAGCCGCGGAGCAGCCGTCGAAGCCGCTGCCCCCGAGCACGCCGGAAGCGACGACCCCGACGCTTCCCCCGGCTGAAAGCGTCGCAATCGCCGCAGCGGCGCAGCCAGCCGGCGCAACGGGTGAATCGCCCACGCCGCGCCCTCGTACCGGCAACGTTCCGCGCCCGAGCGCGCCGCTGCCGAGCACGCCCCCGCCCGACAAGGCTCCCGCGGTGGCCACCAGCGACACACGCACTGCGGGAGAGCCGGCGGCTGCAGCGCCGGTTGAGGCGCCACGCCGAGCTGCTGAGCCGCGCAACGCCATCGGTTTCGATTTCGGTTTCTGAGGGGAGCGCGGGCCGTCAGCGGCGTCTCGCGTGGCTCACGACATCACGCCTTCCAGCGGCAAGCCGAGCCCGCGGCTCAAGCGTACGATGGACGTCTCGACGAGCTGGCGATCGTCGTCGAGGAGCTCACCACGCCCGGCGCGGTGTAGCGCGTAGCGGAGCGCAGCGGCTTCGAGCCGCGAGAGCGCAGCAGTGCGCGAAAAGCCCAGCTCTTCCACGCGGTAACGCAGCAACACCTGCCCGTCTTCGAGCACCCGCTCTCCGAGCACCTCGGCGTGACGCTCGGGGCTCACCAGCTGGCGAATGATACCGCGCACGCGGGAGGCACGGCGTCGCAGCCGGCGGCGTCCCGCGTCTTCGAATAACCAGAAGAAGCGATTACGCGAGAACGTCGTGGGGGCGAGCACCAGCACGCACAACAACGACTCGTCATCGACGCTGCTCGCCGCGCCTGGGGCGCTCACTGTGCACCCGCGCTGGCGGCTCCCAGGTGCTCGCTTGCTTGCAGCTGCGCGGCTTGGTGGAAGCTGCCGAGCGCCTGGATCAGCTGGTCGTGATCCCCCTCCACGATGCGGTCGAGCTCGTAAAGGGTGAGACCGATGCGGTGATCGGTCAGGCGGTTCTGCGGATAGTTGTAAGTCCGGATCTTCTCGGAGCGATCGCCCGCCTTGACCATGCCGCGGCGCTCGTCGCGTTGCTGCTCGGCCTGTTTCTCGATCTCGATGTCCAGCAGGCGGCTGCGCAATATCTTCAAGGCCTTGGCCTTGTTCTTGATCTGGCTGCGTTCGTCTTGGCACTTGACCAACATGCCGGTGGGTACGTGCGAGATCTGCACCGCGCTGAAGGTGGTGTTGACGCCCTGGCCACCGGGGCCGCCGGAGGCTGCAATGTCAATGCGCAGATCCTTCTCGTCGATGACGAAGTCCACCTCTTCCGCTTCCGGAAGCACCGCGACCGTAGCCGTGGAGGTGTGGATGC
>DASQDA010000740.1:0-4400 GCA_035634435.1 Polyangiaceae bacterium | reverse complement strand
GTCAGCACCTTGCGGCTCTTTTTGCGAACGCGCGGGCTGAAGATGGCCTCCAGCATGGTCTTGAGCTTCGGCCCATCGAGGTTCGAGGCGATGTTGCCGTTGAAGCAGAAGCTGACGGTCCCGCGCTCTTCACTGACGATGACCACGACGGCGTCGGTCTCCTCGGTGATGCCGAGAGCGGCCCGGTGCCGCGAGCCGAAGCTCTCATCCATCACGCGGCCCTCGGGCATGGGGAAGAAGACCCCCGCCTTGGCAATGCGATAGTTGCGGATCACCACCGCTCCGTCGTGCAACTTGTTCACGCCCTCCGGGACGAACAACGAGACCAGGAGGGCGCGCGTCACCTGTGCGTCGATGATGTGCCCCTTGTGAACGCCGACGAACTCGTCCAGGTTGGCGTCTTGCTCGAAGGCAATCAGCGCCCCGATGCGATGTCGCGCCAGCTCGGTTGCCGCCTCGACGACCTCGTCAATCACCCGTGACTCTTGCCAGCGGGTCAGCTTGCCGAGCCACGCGCGACTGCCCACCCGTTGCAAGCCGCGCCGAATGTCGTTCTGGAACACGACCACGATGATGAGCACCATGCTCGAGATGATCGAGCTCATGATGCTGAGTACGGTCACCAGCTGCAGCGCGCGGGCGAGCAGGTAGATCAGAAAGACAATGCCGAGCCCAATGCCCACCTGCATGGCGCGCGTTCCGCGGGCGACCAGCAGAGCGCGGTAGATGAGGTAGTAGACAATGAAGATGTCGAGCGCGTCGCGGGCGAGCTGAAGCAGCGTGCGAGCTTCGAGGTAGGACTGAAAGCCTTCAGGCACGGGCCACCTCGGAAGCTCCGAGGCGAACCTCATGTTGCATCCGCAAAGCCTGGTGCACGTCGTGCACGTCGTGCACGCGCAACAACCGGGCGCCGGCCTCGACCGCCAGCATGCACGCGGCAATCGAGCCGCCCAGTCGCTGTTCGGGTGGGCTATCGTCGACTGCGCTGATGAAAGATTTGCGGCTGGGTCCGACGGCGACTGGTACGCCTTCCTCACACAGCCGCCCCAGACCCCGCAACAACGCAAGCGAGTGACGCGCGTTTTTGCCAAAGCCCAGCCCCGGATCCAACCAGATGCTCGCGCCGGACAGACCCTGGCGCATCGCTTCGTCGCGCCGGCTGCGCCACTCGGACAGTACGTCGGCGACCACGTCGCCGTAAGCACCGTTCGGATAGACGGAGAAGCCAGGCATGCGGCTCATGGGGCCGCGCGAATGCATGAGCAGGAGGACGGCGTCGTGGCGCGCACACACGCGGGCGAGCTCGGGATCAGCCAGGCACGAGACGTCGTTGACCAGATGGGCGCCGAGCTGAAGCATGCAGTCGGCGACCTTCGGGTCGGTGGTGTCGATGGAGACCACGGCACCGCGCTGAAGCGCGTAGCGCACGGCTGCATCGATGCGCTCGATCTGCTCGGCGGTCCCGACCGACTTCGCTCCGGGGCGCGAGGACTCACCACCGATATCGACGATCTCGGCGCCTTCGTCCAGCAGAGCGTCGATGCGCCGCCGCGCGCTTTCCTCGGCTGTGTAGCGCCCCCCATCGAAAAAAGAATCGGGCGTCACGTTGAGCACGCCCATCAGCGCGGCACCTCGCCTCGAGGTGCCCTGCTCGAGACATGAGGTAAGGGCGCCCACTCGTTTCGGGTAGCAAGATGATGCGGCGTCCGCAAGCTCACGGGCGAGAATGACGCCAGATGGATTGCGCGCGGGCGGCAACCAAGTGCTCGTGCCGCTGAGCTTGGCACCTGAGTGGACGCTTTCGCGACTCACGCGCGTCACGGATGCGTCCGCGGGGTCATAGCCTGAGCAGGGGCGGGCGGATACCGACCACCCAGCCGCGACGGACCCAGCTTGCCAGCCAACCGGCTAGGTTTTCCAGGACGAGCTGGATTGCCTCCGGGCCCGGCGCGCAGGCAGCCTCGCACGCTTCTTCCAGGCTCGCGTCCGCAGCGAGCGCCTCGAGCAGCAAGAATGCGGGTCGCGGCAAGACTTCGTTGTGGATCTGGAGACCAGAGCGGTAGACGACCAGCTCGGTGGGGTCGACCTCGGGAGTAGGAACCGGGCTGTCGTGAGGGCTCCGCAGCCGCTTTACCAGGGCCACGATGGGATAGTCGAGTTGCAGCAGACGCAGAGCGGGGCTCAGTTGCAAATGCGCCCGTTCGAGCTGAGCCTGGCTCAGGCTGGCGAGCGCGTTCGAATCGAGCGCTGGCGCCACGGCTGCATCGAAAACTTCGATGTAGGCCCATTCCAGCCGCGCGACATCCGCGGCAAGGCGTTGCTGGGGAAGCCAGTGCGCCTTTTCAGCGACGTAAGCCGGCAGATGCGCGCCCAGGTCGCGCAAGGAGAATCCGGTTGGTGAATGTGCGGCAAGGTAGTCTTCGACGAGGCGTTCCCAGGCGGTTTGTCCGATCACCTCACCGAGCGCCGCAAAATCTTCAACCAGGGCGGTCGTGTGCCGGAGCCAATACTGCTGTCGATAAATCTCCAGCTGTTCGACGGGGGAAAGCCAGTCGTTGCCCTGGATATGCTCGAGCGCCAGCAACCGGGCAGAGGGGTTGCTCGCGAGCGCGCGGCGCTGCTGCAAGAGCGCCACCATCGAGCGCTGCAACTCGCTCAAGGACATGCAGTGACCTCGTCGGGGGCGGCGCCGTCTGGCACTTCACGCGGGCCCCCCTGCTGCCAGCCACGTGCAGCGCCGCTCGCTTCCGCTCGCGAGAGCTCGAGCGCGCGATGAACGGCTGCTTCGTCGACGGACGTAGCCCCACCCGCGCGTGCCTCGAGAGCCCGTTGCCTCTCCGCACGCCCGCGGCTCGCTTCCGCCGCCAGCACCGGGAAGCTCGGGATCTCGTCATCCCATTCGATCAGGGTGGAGACGGAGCCGCACCGCTCGATCGCCAAGCGATAGAGCTGCCAGACCGCCTCGATAACGGGTCCGCGATGCGTGTCGATCAGATAATCCCCCGCGCTCGTGTGTGACGCGAGGTGCACCTGCAGCACGCGCTCCTCCGGAATGCCGCGCAGAAATTCGATGGGATCGAACCCGTGGTTGTATGCGGAGACGTAGACGTTGTTCACGTCGAGCAGCAGCCCGATGTCGGCGCGCTCCAGTATTTCGCCGATGAATTCCCACTCGCTGAGCGTGCTGGCGCGGTACGTCAGGTAGCTCGAGGTGTTTTCCAGGGCAAAAGGCAGCTCGAGCGTGTCCTGCACCTGTCGTGCGCGCTCGACCACGCGCTCGATGGCCTCCCGTGTGTACGGCAGGGGCAGCAGGTCGTGCAGATGGGCGCCTCCTGCGGCGCACCAGCAAAAGTGATCGCTGACCCAGGGGGTTTTCGTTTCGCGCGCGAGCGCCTTCAGCGCCAGCAGGTAATCGCGATCGAGCGGCTCGGGTCCGCCAATGTCGAGTGAGACACCGTGCTGAACCACCGGGTAGCGCTCCAGCACGCGGGAGAGGTGGTAGCGAGGCTTGCCGCCGGCGACCATGAAGTTTTCGCTGATGACTTCGAAGAAATCGACGACAGGCACTTCGGCCAGCACGTGCGCATAGTGCGGAACGCGCAAGCCGACTCCAACCCCCAGGTCAGGGACCAACATTCACTTGGGGCAGTGGCCGCTACAGCCGCCTTTGCCCTTGCACTCGTTGCGACCACTGCACTCGTTCATTGCGGTCTTGCAGGAGCCTTTGCCCTTGCACTCGTTCAGGCCCTTGCAACACGCCTTGCCACCTTCCACCGCAATGGCCTGGGGCTCCTCGGTGGTTGCGGGCATCTCCAGCGGGCTTTCAGCGCTCGCCTCGGGGCTTTCGGCTTCCGGCGCGCTGCCGCCGCAAGCGCTGAGCGCACCCAGCATCAAGCCTGTGGTTGCCGCGGCGAGTATCGACTTCTTGGTGGTGATATCCATTGGGTTCCGCTTTGTACTGTGACGTTGAAGGAGGCAGTCACTCTATCTGCTATCGTACGGCGACGGCCAGTACCTCGCTCTCGAAGCTCGCGTTTCGCGATCGCCGTGCTCGGCCTGACGCTCTGGCGAATCACGCCGCCCCGAACTTCGTTGGAACTTGTTCAATGTGGCCCAGTCCTAGCCCCGCTTCCGCCTTCGTCGCCCGCCGCGCGCGCCTGCTCGCCGAGCTGACCTCACCCGCGCTGATCGTTTCCGGCTTTTCACGCCCGCGGAACTTTGCTGGCAATCGCTACCCTTTCCGAGCTGAAAGTCATTTCTTGTATCTCGTCGGGCAGCAGATCGAGGGTGCTGCGCTCGTCCTCGCTGGCGGCGAGGCCGTGTTGTACGCACCCGAGCCGGATCCCGAGGAGGAGCTGTGGTCCGGTCCCATGCCCTCGTTCGAGGCGCTCTCCGAGCTT
>DASQDA010000739.1:0-5835 GCA_035634435.1 Polyangiaceae bacterium | reverse complement strand
TCGCCTATCAGATGAACTGGAAGGGGGAAAACTTCTACACGGGCAACCACATACCGGCGTTCGTCACCTCGGGGCCCCGCTTCAAGCAGTGGCTAGAGCAGCAACGTGCACGAGGCACACGCGTCATCTTCGCGACCACCGAGCACTCACGGACCACCAGCTTGCGCAAGGAGGTTGGCAAGGTGAAGAGCTTTCGCGTGATCACCGACGAGGCGCTGAACAACAAGTTCACGCTGACGCGCATCGAGCTTTGAGCGGCTCCAGAACGTGCGAGCTCAGCCCGCGCGCATGTAAAAAGCTCCCAGGGCGTCCAGAAGGCCCTCCACCGTGTAGCGAGCTGCGCTGACGTCGACGCGCACGCCGTGCCGACGCAAGGTCTCGCTGGTGATGGGACCGATGCTGGCGACGGTGACGCTCGAGACGAGCTGGACCGCTCGGGGGCCCAGCAGCTCCAACGTCTCGGTGACGGTCGAGCTGGAGGTGAACAGGGCTGCGTCCACCTGTCCACCCTCGAAGGCCTGCCGCAACCGCTCGCGACTCGGTGCGCCCGCCGAGCGAGTTTCGTACACGGGCACCACGTCCACCGCGAAGCCACTGGCGCGCAGTGACTCCGGCAGGGCATCCCGCGCCACCAACGCACGCGCCAGAAGCACACGACCGGGAGGGGCCGCGGCGATCAGCGCTTGCGCGAGACCCTCGCCGACGAACTCCTCGGCAGTGAGGTCCGCGCGGAGACCAAAGGAACGAAGAGCCGCCTGTGTCTTGGGGCCAATCACGCCCAGGCGACAGCTGCCCAAGGCGCGCGCGTCACGGCCGTTCTGCTCGAGCGCAGCAAAGAAGCTCTCGACCCCGTTGGAGCTCGTGAAGAGCACCCACTGGTACTGCTCCAGTTGCCGCAGCGCTTGCTCGAGCGGCGCAGCATCCGGCGGCGCTCCGATCTCGATGGTGGGGATGACCAGCGGCTCGGCACCACGCTCACGAATGGCTTGCGCGGTGGTGCGAGCCTGCCGCACGGGCCGCGGCAGAAAGAGCCGCTTGCCGAAGAGCGGACTCCGCTCGTACCACTGCAGCTGCTGGCGGAGCTCCACGACCTCGCCCACGATGACGACAGCCGGGTTACGCACACCCTCGTCGCGGACGCGCTGCGCGATGTCGACGAGCGTGCCGGTGACCACGCGCTGCTCGGCGCGCGTCGCCCATTGAACCGCCGCACACGGCGTGTTGCCCGCGCGACCTCCGGCGAGGATCGCCTGAGTGATCTCCTCGAGACGGCGCATGCCCATCAGGATACAGATGGTGTCGGTGGCGGTGGCGAGCTTCTGCCAGGCCTCGGGCGACCATTCGCGGCCCGCGCGGTCGCTGCCGGTAATGAACGTCACGCTCTTGGACACGTCGCGGTGTGTGAGCGGAATGCCCGCGTACGCACTGGCTCCGACCGGCGAAGAGACGCCAGGAACGATCTCGAACGGCACGCCCGCCTCCGACAAGGCGAGGGCTTCCTCTGCGCCCCGGGCAAACAGCAGCGGGTCACCGCCCTTGAGCCGGACCACCTGATGCCCCGCGCGAGCCAGCGCCACGAGCTCGCGATTGATAGCGTCCTGCGACGCGCTCTCCTCCCCATAGCGCTTCCCTACATCGTGGATCTCGGCTTGAGGGCACGCCTCGAGGAGCGCCGGATGGGCCAACGCATCGATCAAGACCACATCGGCGCGACCGAGTAGCTCCCGGCCGCGGACGGTGATGAGGCCGGGGTCGCCAGGGCCCGCACCGATCAGCCACACCTTGCCGAGGGGCATGGCTACGCGCCACCCGCCATCGGACCGAGCACCTCGGACGCGCTTGCCGGCCAGCACATACGGGCCGCGAGGCCTGCGGCTTCTCGGCCGGCGCTCAATTTGGCTGGGTCAGTCAGACTTCGCATTTGCGGCTCACAATTCGACCACTGACTTGACGCGGCTCACGAGACCAGGGCAACTTTCCAGATTGACCGTTTGTGCGCTTACGCACCGGCGCAACCCCCGTCAAGCAATGTTACCGAGTCCTCCCTTCCGCACAGCCGACGAATGGCCGGACCGCTGGTTCGTCACGAACGGTGTGGTCGCGGTGGGTCCGGTGTCTTTCGGTCTACTGCTGCGCGGCGTCGCGCAAGGGCGCATCCCCTCCGGCTCGTCGGTGCGGCACGAGTCCTGGCAAGTCTGGCGGCGTCTCGAAGACATCGGCGCGCTGAGCCCCGATGGCCGTAAGCGAACCGTCGAGGATCTGGCCACGTTGAGCTCCAGCCTCGAGCTGCGCGCCAGCAGCCCCACGAGTGAAGCCCCCGCGCCCCCGAGTGGTCACGAGCTGCGCAGCGACACCGCACGCTGGTCGGTCTCGCCCGCACGCGGCTCCGCGCGCCCCGCCGCGATCGATCCCGCGGGCGTGCTGGATCATGCCGCTGACCTGGGCTCGGCCTTGCTGCTGGCTCTTTCGACGGCAGCCACGGCTGCCTCTGCGGAGGTCGGGCTCGTTCATCTCCATCGCAAGGATCTCGGCGCCGTCGTCACCGTCGGCGGCCATGGCCCGCAGACGGAGCGACTGCTCGGTGAGCGGCTGACCGAGGGCGACCCCACGCTGAGAGCTGCGCGTGCGGGCCATACCGTGCTCGGCGAGCCCGAGTTTGGGGAAAACAGCCGCTACCTGCTGGGACGCCTGCGACGTTGCCTGCCCGACGCGCGCGGGGTGGCCATGGTGCCGTTGCTAGTTTTCGGTGAGCTGACCGCCATCTTCGAAGTCGCGCGCTGCGGCCGGAGCTTTCGCGCCCGCGAGATCGCGCGAGTGGAGGACGTCATCGAGGTGCTGGCCGCCCGCTGCCTCGCCATGGGCTGGCTCTAGAGCCCAGCGTCCTGAGCGACGCGGCGCCCCCCGGCACGGGCTTGTAGCGTTCCGCGAGGGGTGCTTGTCTTGCCCGCATGTCGGCCTGGCTGCCTCGTTGTGCCCCCTGGATCCCGCTCTGCACGGCGCTGCTCGTGCTGGGTGCGGGTGGTAGCGGCTGCCGGAGCTCCTGCGACAACGCGGTCAGCGGGGACAGCGAGGAGCTGGTCGAGACCGGCAGGACCAGCGCCGATGGCACCGTGTACGAGAGCTCGCCGTGGGACGGCGTGTACCTGAAGTTTCCTCCGGAGAAACGCTACACGTTTCCACATGGATTGAGCGGGACCCCCAGCGTCTTCAATAGCTATGTGAGCTTCTGGGAGGAGCCTCTGGCCAACGGGCAGGAGGTAAGTGAATCCGCTGGCAACCAGGTGCTCATCGAGGGCGCCACCGCCACGCACTTCACCGTGAGCAACGACACGTGTGAGACGTTTTACTTGAGGGTGACGGCCTCGCTGCCGTTCATCGAGGCGCCCGAGACGCCCGCCGCGGGCGGCGCGGGCGGGGGCGCCGCGGAGCTCGAATGAGCGCGCCCCGCGCGGGCTACTGCGCGCGCGAGAACTGAAGATCGTGCAGGCGCGCGTACAAGCCTTCGTGCGCCAGGAGCTCGTCGTGGCGACCTTGCTCCACGATTCGGCCCTTCTGTAAGACGACGATACGATCGGCGGCACGCACGGTGCTCAGCCGATGGGCGATGACGATGGCCGTGCGGCCCTTCAGCAGCTCTTCAAGCGCGTGCTGCAGGCGCACCTCGGTGTCGCTGTCGATACTGGCGGTAGCCTCGTCCAGAATCAGAATCGGCGCGTCGCGGTAGAGCGCACGCGCGAACGCAATCAGCTGACGCTCGCCGGCCGAGAAGTTGCCGCCGTGCTCGTCCACCCGCGCCTCGATGCCGCCCTCGCGACGCTCGAACAGATCGAGCGCACCGATTCGTCGCAGCACCGCGTGCACCCGCGGGCGGTCCGGCACCTCACCCGCCGCGATGTTGCTGGCGACGCTGCCAGGAAACAGCACCACGTCCTGTGGCACGACCGCGAAGCGACGTCGGAGCTCCTCGCGCGTGAGGCCCGCCACGTCGTCGCCGTTGACGCGAATCACGCCGCTGTCGGCCTCGTAGAGCCGCAGCGCGAGCGCCGTGATCGTCGTCTTGCCGGAACCGGTTGGACCCACCAGGGCCAGCTTCTCGCCACGACGCGCGCCGAGGCTCACGTGCTGCAACACCGGCACGCCGGCGCGGTAGCCGAAGGTGACGTCCTCGAACGACAGCGCAAGCTCCGGGTCTTTGCCTGGCTGCGCCGGTCGGACCGGGCAATCGGGTGCGTCGACGTCGAGCAGGCGAAACACGCGCTCCGCCCCCGCCATCGCGCTCTGCAGCAACGTGTAGCGCTGCGCCAGGGTGGCAATGGGCTCGAAGAACTGCGTCAGGTAAGCCGAGAATGCCACCACGGTGCCAAAGCTCACCGGCCGATAACCGAGCGAGATGACGATCGACGCCAGGCATACCGCCGCCACCGTATCGATTGCCGCGTCTTGCAGCGCATCCCACAAGATCGCCTTCATGTTCGCGTCGCGGTAGCCGCGATTGCTCACGTCGAAGTCCAGGGCAGCTGCTTCCTTGCGGCCATACGCCTGGATCACGGTCATGCCCGTGACCTGCTCGTTCATGGTGGCGTTCATGCGCGAGGTCTTGGCTCGGATGTCGCGGAAAGCTTCGCGCATGCGCCGCCGTACCAGCACGATCAGCAGCATCACCGGCGGGGTCGCCGCGAAGCCTATCAGCGCGAGCTTCCAGTCGAGCACGAGCATGAGCGTGACGATGCCGATGAGCCTCACCAGATCGCCGACGGCGAGCAGGGCTCCCGAGCCGAACAGATCGAGGATGGCATCCACGTCGTTCGTCACCCGCGACACCAGGCGCCCGACCAGCTGATTGTCGAAAAACCCGAGCCGCAGACGATGCAGAAACCCGAACACGTGCGAGCGCAGCTCGGTCATGGCGCGAGCGCCCGCCACCTGCGTGGCGTAGAGCTGCACGAAGCCGAGCGCCTGCTCGATCACGATGATGCCCGCGAGCAAGAAGCCGCCGCGCATCAAGGCCGCCGAGTCGCCCGCCATGATGCCGTTGTCGACGACGCTGCGCATGACCAGCGGTCGCACCAGGGCCCCGGCGGAGGTCACGAGCACGACGCACAACGACGCGATCATCAGCTTCTTCTGGGGCCGGAAGAAGGGCCACAGGCGCCGCAGCAGCTGCGCGTCGTAGGCGCGACCGAAGCGCTCCTCCTCGTGGAACGCTTCCAGTATCTTCTCGGTGCGCCGGCGGGACGCGTTGGACGCGTCCGCTGCGTCGCTGACGAGCGGCGCTGGTGCAGCGCTGCTCACGAGACGAGCTCCGAGGTCAGGTCGACCTGGCCGAGGCGCTGAAGCTCGCTCTCGATGCGTTGCTCCTCTGCGACGCCGGAGTAGAGACCACCCAGCTGACAGAGCTCGACATGGGTGCCTTGTTCGACCACACGCCCCTCGTCCAGCACGACGATGCGGTCGCACAGCCTGGCCGCCGCCACGCGGTGCAAGATGAGCAAGACGGACCGCGAGGTGCCCTCCCGCTCGATCGCATCGAGAATGCCCCGCTCGGTGCGAGCGTCCACGGCGCTCAGTGGGTCGTCCAGCACCAGGATCTTGGGGCTGGAAGCGAAGGCTGCGGCCAGCGCGATGCGTTGCTTCTGCCCGCCCGAGAGCTGAACGCCTCGCTCGCCGACCACCGTATCGAGGCCGTCCGGCAGCGCCAGCACCTCTTCGAGAATCTGCGCTGCCTGCGCGGCGGTTCGAATGCGCTCGAGCGACTGCGGGCTGTCGGGATCGTCGAGCGGGAAGCCCATGTTACGGCCCGCGGTGGTCGAGAAGAGAAAAGCATTCTGTTGCGCG
>DASQDA010000738.1:0-3915 GCA_035634435.1 Polyangiaceae bacterium | reverse complement strand
GGGCCGGCTTTCCGGAGGGGCGACCCGCAAAGTTGCTCTGGCGCGGCGAAGTACTGCGGGCAGGTGAGCCCGCGCTGCAAGACGTGGAGCTTTCTACGCCGGCACAGCTCGTATCGCCGCACGCTCTGGACGTCATGGTCGACACGCAGCTCGTCGAGGCGCTCTGCGGCTCGGGGCCGCTCCGCCACACCACCTTCCGGGGTGACGTGGAGGTCGCCTTCTCTCCGCGAACGAGCCAGGGCTCGGTCGTCAGCGGTCGACTCGATGGTGTCGTAGTTGACATCACCCCCGACACGGTTCACGCGGACGCACTCTCCGCGCTGAAGAAAGAGGGACGCCGCTTCGCGCAGTTCATCGGAGCGGAGCTCTCACCCACCGAAGATGGATTGTCCGTCGCGCGCCTGGAGCCCCGCAGCCGCGCCGAACGCGCGGGGGTCGAGGTGGGGGACGTGCTCCTGGAGCTCGAGGGGATGGTGCTGCGTGGAACCGTGGACTTCGTTCCTCCGCCGAATGCGAAGCTCTCGTCGCTGCTGGTGCGCCGGGGCGCCGAGAACCTGCCCCTGCGCATCGAAAGCGCCGGCTTCCGCTACAGCTCACCGCAGCGGCTGCGCCCGGCGATCGCCATCCTGGGTGCGGCGCTGACGCTGTTTCTCGTGCTGTTTTCCCCGCTTGGTCGTGCGCTGGCGCTGCTCGAGCGCCGACTTCTGGAGCGGCTGCGTGAAGAGACGAGCTCCATCGGGTTTGCTCTGCATTCCCCCGCGCGTCGCGCCGCTGCGATTGGACTCTTGCTGCGCCAGTTACCCGAGTCGTTTTTGCCGTATCTGGCGCTGGTTTTTGCCAGCGCGCTCTTCACCCTGCTGGCGCTGGGCAAGAGCGTGGTGGCGGCGGAGCTCGACCTGGTCGTCATCCCTGCAGGTACCCTGGCAGGCTTCATCGTGGCCACGTTCGTAGCGCGCCAGAGCGATGGTCACTGGTCGTTGAAAGGCGCCCTGCGTCGCAGCGTCGCAACCGTGGCGCTCAACGTGCCACTGGCCGCCGTGCTGGTGGTGGCGGCAATGCGCGTCGGAGGCCTCCGCAGCGATGAGATGGTTGCCGCTCAGGGACCGTTGCCCTGGCAATGGCAAGGGTTCCAATCACCGCTACTCGCGGTGTGCGCGGCCCTGGCAGTGCTTGGCCTGGTGCCGCTGGCCGCTTCGGTGCGCAGCCTGGGCTGGCAGCGCCGCCCCACGCGCGGCGAGCAGCTGGTGCGCCTCGCCCAGTGGATTCCTCAGCTCGTCTGCGTGGGCGTGTTGTCGGTGGTGGCTTTCGGCGGCTTTCCCCTGCCGTCGGCTGGCAGCTCAGTGTTCGTGCAGGTCTTCGGCGCGCTGCTGCTGCTTGGAAAGTCATGGACGCTGCTGCTGGGCGTGGCGCTGGTGCGCTCGGTGCTTGGAAACCTGGACGTGATGACGCTCGGCATCCGGCCGCTGCTCGTCTTCAGCGGCAGCGCGCTGGCCTGCGTGGGGCTCGCGTGGATGGCGCGCAGTCTCGCCGGTAGCCCGTTGCTCGAGACCCTCGGCGGGGAGCTCGGTCCGCTCCTGTTTGGCGCGCTCGTCGTGGCGGCTCTCTCACTGTGTCTGCGTGTATTGCGCGGTTTGCGTGCCCCGAACGTCCAGGTCGGAATTCAACCCTGGTTGTGAAGTGGCTCACTTCGAGACAGGGCGATTTGGCTCGCTCGCGCCCGGAGTGCTCTAAAGTTCGCGTCGCGCTCGACCGTTCACGGGTCAGGAGCGCGGACTGCTTAGCCCGCGATGAGCAACCGCCGTTATGAGAAACGCGAGCACAGCCCGAACCGACAGTCCATCAGAGTCGGGTCCCACGAGCGAGGGCGGAAAGCGCCGCGAGTACCAGCGCTTTTCCGTCGATCTCGACGTGAGCCTCGGCAGCGACCATAACTTTTACGCTGGGTTCGCCGAAAACCTGTCGGCCGGCGGCGTTTTCGTGGCCACACACCTGCTGCGCCCGGTAGGCGAGAAGATGGAAATCTGCGTGCACTTGCCGGACGGCGCGGAAGTGCGCGCAGTCGGCGAGGTGCGTTGGATCCGCGTCTTCAACGCGGACAGCGACATGCCTCCCGGCATGGGTGTGCGTTTCCTGGAGCTGCAGGCTGGCTGCGAAGCCGCCATCGAGCGTTTTCTGGTCCGGCGCGAGCCACTCTTTTACGACGACGAATGAGCTTGCCGGTTGCGCTGAGCTCAGCGCGCAGCGTTCGCGTCGCTCTCGAGCGCGGCGCGCAAGCTTCGTTCTTCTTGCCCGAGCCGAGCGATCGCCTCGAGCGTCCGCTCGGCAATCGCCAGGTGCGTGCGTGGCGTAGAGGGCTCGTCGAGTAGCGCTCCGAGCTCCACCGGCGCGCCGAACACCAGCACGATGCGCCGGCCCGTGCGGTCGAAGTTGCTGCGCACCTGCGCTGGTAGATCGTTGATCAGGCCGTTGACGAAGACCGGGATTACCGTGACGCCCGCCTCGCGGATGATGCGGCCGATGCCGCGCTGAGCGGGCAGGAACGTGTAAGGGTCGTCGTCGCGCTTGCGTGTGCCCTCCGGATGCAGGCCGGTGAAGACGCCGCCGCGCTTGAGCAGCCAGACGAGCTCGTCGAGGCTCTGCAGGTTCAGCGCCACCTGGCGGCGTTCGCGGAAGATCGGCGGGTACATCGCGAAGAAGCTCATCAGCCCGTTCACGAGCAACCCGATCGGGCTCGTGTAGAAGAACTTCGCACGGACGGGGAAGACGATGCGGTGCGGCAGTCCTCGCCGCACGAGCTCACCCATGACAACGTAGAGATCGAAGAAGCTGCGGTGATTGGCCACCAGCACGAAGCTCTGAGCAGCGTCGAGCGGAGGCAGCCGCTCGAGGCCATGAACGTGACGCAAGTGGCGGGTGCAGTAGTGGATCCACGTCGAGCCAATCAGCCGCTGGCAGCGACGAATCAGCCGATCGAACGGCCCCTGCTCGAAGGTGCTGCGCACGAAGCGGATGAGCCAGCGCTCCATTCCATTGAGGCGGCCCTTGCCCGCCGAAGCCAGATCGGGGCGGTCGAGCTCGAGCCGACCTCGAGCGCTGAGCGCGCTGTCATCCGCGGGCGGCGTCACGGTCTCAGCCCTCGAAGAGGACGTCGAGATAGCCGGGGGGAGGGAGCTTGCCTTCTGCGGCTGCCGTCACGCTCCGGAACAGCTCGCCACGATCGGCAGCCGCATCGACCTGCAGCGTGAGGCTCAGATGCGGCTCGATGTCGCGATCGGGATTGAAGGTGCGTTCCAAGCGATAGCCCTTCACGCTCGGGAAGTCTCGAAGACAGCGCGCGATGGCTTCGCTGAGCTCGGGTGGAGGCGGCTCACCCGCTTCGGCCACCAGCGTCCGCTCGCGTTCGTCCGCGGGGATGTCGCCGATGTACGCGACGAGAGGCAGGGCTCGGCCAGCGAGCAGGCTGGCGACTTCGTTGCGCGTCAAACACAGCTCGCTGGCTGCGCCGGCGTCGATGACCAGGCCCACCACGTTTTGTTCGTCGATCACGCTGTGGGCCATTTCCAGAGCGACGGTGGCGGGAAACCGGCAGACCTTCAACGGCTCCCCTTCGGTCGTCCACTCGAGCGCGGCGATGATGGGGCCGAGCGGCTCGGCGTGGGTGAAGAGGCACGCAAAGAGCTGCCCTTCGCTGTCGGGCAGCAGGTGGGGCACGATGGTGAGCTCGCCGTCGAGCTCGACGCGCTCGCCCTCGGGGGTGTTGGGCACGTCGCGCGAGAGCGGCACGAGCAGCTCACTGTCCGCAAACGCGCTCAGCAGCGCCTCGACGTCGCGCCGCAGGCCGCTGCGAGCGGCGGCCACGCTGCGGGTCAGCGCGCCCTCTGTATCTAGTTCCGCGTCCACGTCGGCTAGCACTTT
>DASQDA010000737.1:0-2654 GCA_035634435.1 Polyangiaceae bacterium | reverse complement strand
GCTGTTTCGCGGAACGCGCAGGTCGCGTGGCAGTCAGCCGCCGCGCGAAGCGGATCGGTGTGCCTTCTCCTGACTTGGCAGCACTGATATGGCTTGAGCTCAAAGGAGCGTGTCATGGATCTCGAACGCCAGGTCGGTCTCAGGTCGGACGGCAAGGTGGCGGAGCTCAACCGCCGCACGCTGGGGCGCTCGATAGCGCTGAAGCTCGCTGCCATGGGTTTCCGCGTTCCGGACGCCGTCGGCGATCCCGAGTTGCTGGAGCTCGGACGTGACCTGTTTGCGCGCTACCGCGAGCAGAGCCGGCTACTGAGCGATCATCTGTGTCCGGCGGATCGGCGCATTCAGGGGTTCATCGATGCGCTGGTCGCCCCCGAGCCGCTGCCGGCCCCGGTCCGCTTGCCAAGCTCGACGTTTCTTCTCGATCGGTACGGGCTCGCTCGCGAGCTGTCGCTGCCCCTTGCGGCCGACGAGTGGCACAACGAGCTCGTATCGAGCTACCGCCTCGACAATGGCGTGCTGCACAATCCATTGAACGACCGCCGCACCACGCAGGGCGTCTTCCACGTGGCCGAGGCGGGGCTGCCCGTGCCCGGAGACAAAGTGGCGGTTCCATTGGTCGCCTACGGGCACATGCTCCACCACGCGCTCAGGCCACCAGCGCATCTGATGCGGCTGCCGTTTTCTGCGGACTGGCAGGAGCCCGTCGAGACCATGGTGTCGCTGCTGCTGCGGCCGCTGGTTTGCCCGGGCGTTCCGCGGGTTTCTCACGAAAAGCGCATGGAGATCCGCTTCTTTGCTCCCGGTGGGCTGGTATCCAATCTGGATTTTCTGGAGAGCATCTTCGGCAACGCGGGTGATCCATTCCTGTCCGAGAACGACGCCGGGCTCGACGTGGAGCATTGGACCGGGCACAGCGGCTGCGTGATCTTGGCGCCGCACCTGACCCGGTTGCGCAAGAAGGACGTGGGCTTACCGCACGTCTCCGACGCAACGGAGAAGCAGCGCCGAGACGGCATGTGCTGGGCCGATCCGGCGGAGCTCTACAACAACGGCAGCGCCTTCAAGGTTACCGCGCGCAGCATGGACGGCGTCATGGTCACGATCCTGGCCGACAACTACTTCGGCTACTGCAAGAAGGAGGTAAAGACGCAGATAAGCTTCAGCGCAAATCTGTTCGGTCTGGCCGAAGAGGAGCACGCAGGGGGTGCTCTCGCGTTCGCGACGCAGAGCCTCGGCGATCATTTCGTGGCCGATAGGCTGGCGGCTGCGGGCCACCGCTTCGAGGACGTCCTCCAGCTGCTGGGCGACAGCGTCACGCTGCACACGAAAGGCTACGCCACCGACAAGCGCTACCCCGAGATCCATCTGTTGCCCGAGGACATGGAGATCGATCTCAAGCAGCAGGACATCAAGTGGATGAGCCGTGGGGAAGAGCAGCACCTGAAGCTCTTGCCCGAGAAGATCTACGTGCACCCCAGCGGCTACAAGGTGCGCATGCAGAAGCACCCCGCTGCGCCCAGCTGGCGACTGCTCGGCACGGCGGCGGAGGGCACGTTTTGTCACAAGCCCTGCACGGTATCGGGGGGCGGTAAGTCGGAGATCAGCAAGAGCCTGATCGACGCCGTGATTTACGGCCCCATCTACGTGGACGACTTCGAGGAGGACATGGCTCTGGTGCAGTCCATCTTCCAGCGCGACTACCGCGACGCGCTGCACCCTGAGCTCCGGGCGAGCGTCGACAATTCGAGGCCCATTCTTTCGCTCGACCGCTCGTTGGGTTCCGTGGTGAAGCTCCTCACGCCTAACCCGGTGGATTTCACGCCCGAATACAACGCTTGGCTGGAGAGTGTTCCCAACTACGTGCGTGCGTTGGTGTTCGTGATCAAGCGCTTCTACCGGGCCGACTGGGGCAGTGACTGGCGCAAACATTTCGCCGTCGACATCATCAACGGCGCACCCGGGCACGAGCTCAAGCAAGACGGGCGCAAGCTGGTCGGGAGTTACCTGCGAGTGGGGTTGCTGGCGAACGGCGCCTGGCGAACCTACAAGCTGCGTCAGGACTTCATGGCCGCAGACAAGGTGCAGATGGAAGACGACATCAGCGCCTCGATCGTCGTGCCGGCCAAAGTCCTGCTCGGTCTGCCGCCGGAGTACGCGGGCCACCGCAGCTTGAAGATCACTGAAAACTGCGAGTTCCGGCTGTTCCAGCGGCCCGACGAAGCCATCCACCCCGGTTTCGACAAGCAGACCGAAGAGGATATGGCCGGGACGGGATTGTTTTGCTCCAACTTCCAGCCGTTGCACGCCGCCGATTCGCAGGAGCTGGTGGAACAGGTCACCGTTCACAACGCTTTCACGCCTGCCATGCGCGAGCATGTCGCGCTGAATGCCCAGCGTCCCGACGGCGTCTCGATCTGCTCTGCAAAACCGCGCATCGTCGGCGGCAAGCCCAGCAAGAACCCGCGCTATCTCCAGGTGCGTTCCGACGTCTCGCGACCGCGCGACCGCTATGTGGCCGAGCTCGGCGCGCGACTCTATCGACGGATCCCCGCACCTGAAGCCGTCGTGTTTCCGGTGATCAGCGTGCTCTCGGGTCGCCGCAACAATCCTCCCGACGGCGCTATCCGACCCCTCTGCGTCTACAGCCCCATTCA
>DASQDA010000736.1:0-5499 GCA_035634435.1 Polyangiaceae bacterium | reverse complement strand
GCTCTGAAAGACCTCGAATACGAGCGCAGCGTGGGCAAGATCAGTGAGCAGGACTACGCGGAGTTTTCGACGCGCTATCGCGCCGACGCCAAGCGGCTGATCGCGGCGGTCGACGACACCCTCGCGCCGGCCCAAGCGTTGGCGCAGAGCTTGGTGGCCGAGCGCCTGAAGCGTCTGGGTTTGACCGCGGACGACGCCCCCACCGGGGCATCTGTCACGAGCTCCGCGGCGTCCCCCTCGATGACGGACGGTGCAGCGACGGTGACGGACGCGCGGCCACCGTCGAACGACGGCAACCAGGCAGCCGCGTTGACGAGCAGCGAGGCGCGTCGCGATTGCCCCGCCTGCGCGAAACCCAACGATCCCGACGCGCGCTTTTGCAAGAGCTGCGGTGTGGAGCTCGCTCCGCATCCGCTCGGCGCAGCGGCAAGGGGCACGCCCCTCGAGGAGACGCCGTCGTGATGCTCACTTCCTGCGCACGCCGCTTGCGTTGCGCGTTACTCATGCTCGCCGCGCTCGGCATCGGCTCCGCCCGCGCGCAGAGCCCTGGCGCCGCTCCGGGTACCCCGCCGGTCGCCTCTCCCGTCGCTCCGGCCACGGCTGTCGGCTCAGCCGCCGTCGCTCCCGGCGCGCCTCGTCTACCGACCCCTCAGGCGCCGGACCACGGCGCCGAGCCCAGCGGCGGCGCTCAGGGCGCGGGCACGGGCACGAGCGCCATGCCTGCGACGCCTCCGCCCTCTGCAGCGGCACCGGCGCCAGCAGCGCCTTCATCAAACCCCCATGCCGGTCTTGGCAGCGAGGTGCCACGCGACGAGAGCGCACCCGCGCAGGATGTTCCCGTTGGCGCTGTCGAAGCGCTCATCCTGGACGCCAACGGCAATCCCCTGGCCAGCACTCCCGTGCGGCTCGGGATTTTGTTTCAACGCATCTCCGAGGGCGAGACGCGCAGCGAGCGCTCTGCCGTCAGCGACGCTCAGGGACGCGTGCGCTTCGATGCCTTGAAGGTGGGCAGTGAGCACAGTTACCGCATCACCGTGAAGCAAGCGCCCGCTGAGTATGGTTCGGCTCCCTTCACGCTCGGTGCGGAGGCTGGTCACCGCGTCCGACTGCATGTCTTTCCGGTCACCACCGAAGTGACTGCCGCGCCCGTTGGTATGCGCGGTTTCATATACATCGAGCCACGCGACGACGTGTTCCAGTTCGAGGTGCTGTTCCGCATCTTCAATGTCGGTGCGGTGACCTGGGTTCCCAAGGACGTCATCATGAAGCTCCCCTCCGGCTTCAAGGCGTTCAGCTCGCCCGCCGGCATGACCGACGTAGGTTTCGAGCACGTCGAGGGTCAGGGAGCTCGGCTCAAGGGGACGTTCTTCCCCGGTCAACACGATGTCAACTTGCGCTTTCAGGTGTCCAAGGAAGGGGACCCGACTGCTACGTTCGGCATCGGCATGCTGCCGCGCGTCGCCGAGATGCGGGTGATCGTCGAAGCTTCCTCGCAGATGGCGCTCGGCGTCGAGGGCTTCGAGGAGCCGCAGGTCGCGTCGAACCAGAAAGGCAAGCGCGTGCTGGTCACCCGTCGCCTGTTCGATCGCGGCGGTCAGGCCGAGTCGCAGTTCGCGGTCACCGTGTCGGGCTTGCCCGTGCCTGGGCCTGGACGCTGGATCGCGGTCATGATCGCTGGTGCGCTAGCGTTTACGGGCTTCGGTGCAGCGAGCGGCCGAGTACGCCTCGACAGCGCGCGCGGCTCTCGCATCAACCACGACCTTCTGACTGCACGCGAGCTGCTGCTGCAAGAGATCGTCAAGGTCGAGGAGGCGCGGCGCGATGGAGCGCTCGGTCCCCGTGCCTACGCCGACGCTCGCCGGACGCTCCTCGAGTCGCTGGCCCGACTGGGTCGCGACGCTCTGCAGCCAGAGGCCAAGGCGAGCAAAGCCAAGCGCCAAGCCGCCGCCTGAGCGCCACCGCCTCGGCTCCTGCTTCGCACCCAGTCCGCCCTCTAGCCGCCCCTCAGGACAGCGGCTCGAGCGATGCGAGCGCGCGATTCGGCCGGCTGACCCAGGGCCCGAAAGGTGACTGCACCCATGCGGATAACCTCTGGGGACACGTGGGGAAGGGCTGGGTCAGCAGCGGCCCCGGCGCTGCTCTGCGGAATCGTCCCCAGACGCCCCCAGGTTTGGACCGGCGACAATCCACACCTCCGTGGGCAATTTAACGCTTTGCGATCAGCAGCTTACAGAGATCTCCCCAGTCTCCACAGGCCCTATGACTAAGACCCTCTTCTTAAATTTCCATAAAGAGATCTGATCGAGAGGTCTGGGGTTGGGGATAGGCCGAACCGCGGTCGGAACGGCGACTGGCAGAAGCGACACAATGCCGCAAAGCCACGCTAGCGCCGAAGGCCCGACCCGGTTACACGTCCCGGGCAATGCACGTCGTCGTGAGCAAGAAAGACCTGCTGCGAGTCCTCGGTCGCTGCCAGGGAGTCGCGGACAAAAAGAGCACCATGCCCGTGCTCGGGAACGTTCTCCTGGAAGTCCAAGGCTCCGACAGGTTGCGCTTGGCCGCGACCGATCTTTATCTCGCGGTGAGCGGCAGTATTCCCGCCGAAGTCCAGAGCGCTGGAGCGGTGGCGGTTGGCGCACGCGACCTTTTCGAACGCGTCCGCATGATGCCAGATGGACCGCTCGCCATATCCACGACTGGCAACGCGGCAACGACGATCCGCGCTGTCGGCTCGGCGCGTCGCTTCACGCTCCACGGCGTGCCTGGCGAGGAGTTTCCAGCGCTCCCGGAGGCTGATCCAAACGCGCCAGCGCTCACCATCGATGCGCGCGCTTTGTCGCGGCTGATCGCTGGAACTTACTTTTCGATCTCCACGGACGACACGCGCTTGCACCTGAACAGCGCCTTGTTCGAGTGGGACGGCGAGCAGGTGCGCATGGTGACCACCGATGGTCATCGCCTGTCGAAGATGGAGATTCTGGTTCGCGGCAAGCAGGCGACCGCATCGCTCCTGATTCCGCTCAAGGGTGTGCTGGAGCTCAAGCGGCTGTGCGACGAAGGCAGCACGGAAGCCAAGGGCGAGGGCGGCGACGTGGTCGAGGTACGCATCGTGCCCGGTAGTCCGAATGCCTTCTTCGAGCTTCCGGGTTTGAAGCTGAGCGTCAAGCTGGTGGAGGCGCAGTTTCCGCCCTTCCAGCAGGTGAATCCCGATCACAGCGAGCTCAGCGTTCGAGCTCCACGTCTCGAGTTGAGTGACGCGCTGAAGGCGGTATCCGTGGCTGCCAGTGACCGCACCGGCGGCATCAAGCTGACGCTGGGCGGTGGCAAGATGCGCTTCGAGAGCGAGAGCCCCGAGAGTGGCGAAGGCTTCGACGAGGTTGCCATCGACTATGACGGCACCGAGATCACCGTGGGCTTCAATGCCCGTTATTTCCTCGATGTGTTGAGCTCGATCGAAGACGACGAGGTCGTGCTGGGCATCAGTGGTGAGCTCGATCCGGCGGTGATTCGACCCGCGACGGCGAGCGGTAACACGACCTATCTGGCAGTCGTGATGCCGATGCGCATTTGAGCGCTGGTCAGGCGGCGCTCGCGCGCGTCGCGTTCCAGCGGGTCGCGTTGCAGACGTTTCGCAATCTCGAACGCGTGGTGTTCGAGCCAGCAGCACGCCTCAACGTCGTTGCGGGTGACAATGGCCAGGGCAAGACGAGCTTGCTCGAGGCTCTCTATTTCGTGGCCACGACGCGCAGCTTCCGGACGGAGAAGCACGCAAACCTTGTGCAGAACGGCGTGACGCAGACCGTGGTGCAGGCGACCATCGTCGAGGGCGAGCTTGCGCGGGAGCAACGCACGGCCATCGTCGCGGGCGTGCGGCGCGCAGCCATCAACGGCAAACGCGCCGAGCGGCTGCTCGACTACGCGCAGAAGACTCCGGTGGTGGCGTTCCACCCTGGAGATCTCGAGCTGGTGTCGGGCGCGTCGCGCGTTCGGCGACGCCTGCTCGACCGGGTCGCGCTGTTCGTCGATCCGGCCGGCTACGAGCACCGCGCGGCCTACGAGCAGGCCATCAAGGGGCGCCAACGGGTGCTCGAAGAGCGCGGGGAGCGAGCAGTCGAGCTGGACGCGTACGAGCTCATTGCGGCCCAGCATGGGGCTCGCTACCAGCTCGCGCGCGCGGCCGCATCGCAGGCGCTGGTCCAGGCGCTGGAGCCAGCTTTCGCGCGCCTCGGCACCGGAACGCTCCGACTGGTCGCCGCGTATCAGCCGGGCGGGGTCGGCGAGACGGCCGCTTTCGCCGCCGAGCTCCGGGCGCGGCGCACTCGCGACCGCGTGCGCCGCGCCGCCACCTACGGTCCCGCCCGCGATGAGCTCTATCTGGAGCTCGAGCGGCAACCGGCCAGGACCCATGCCTCGCAGGGCCAACAACGCATCCTCACGCTGGCCCTCAAGCTGGCGGAGCTCGACTGTATCGCGCGGGCGCGCGGCGCCTTACCAGTCTTGCTCCTCGACGATGTCTCGAGCGAGCTAGACCCGACGCGGACGGGCGCCGTGTACGCCTTGCTGCGAGCCAGTGCGAGCCAGGTATTCGTGACCACGACGCGGCCAGAGCTCTTCACCACGCCGGGGGAGCACGCGGCCGAGCGTGTCGACTGGACCATGAAAGCGGGCGTGCTGGCGGCAGTGTGATGCGCCTCGACCCGTTTCCGCGCAGTCGAGATCGCCAATTCGGCCAGCACTCGAAAGAGCGAAGGGGCGCCCGGGCGGCTGCTGATGAAAGCTGATTCGAGCTGGCGAGTTGGTGTATCGGCCAGGGGTGCTCGAGACGCGGGTCAGCCGAGCGGTCGTTTAACGCGATTCAGCATTATTTCCGCTGAATCTCGTTGCCAAAGGCGCGTCTGATGCGTATATAGAGTGAGCTGTTTCGCAGGCTGATTGAGCCGCCTTCGGCTGGGGCCTTCGGTGCCCCCCGCCCGCGTCGCAGTCCCCCTCGAATCGACCCGCTCGCCACTCCATTGGAACGCTTGGCGAGCGACGGAGAAGGACTCGAAGTTGACGACAGAGGCTCAACCGGCGGCGCCCAAGGCGTCGGATTACGACTCCAGTAACATCACCGTTCTCGAAGGCCTGGAAGCTGTTCGCAAGCGCCCCGGCATGTACATCGGGGACGTCCACGACGGCTCGGCGCTGCATCATCTCGTCTGGGAGGTCATCGACAACTCGGTCGACGAGCACCTCGCCGGCCACTGCACCACCGTGACCATCACCGTGCATTTCGACGGCTCCGTGACGGTCGAGGACGACGGTCGCGGCATTCCGACGGGCGTGATGCCGGATCGCGGTGTGAGCGCCGCCGAGGTGGTGATGACGGTGCTGCACGCAGGCGGCAAGTTCGACCACTCGAGCTACAAAGTCAGCGCTGGTCTGCACGGGGTGGGCGTGAGCGCCGTCAACGCGGTTTCCGAGGTGCTCCGGCTGGAGATTCAGCGCGAAGGCAAGCTC
>DASQDA010000735.1:0-2856 GCA_035634435.1 Polyangiaceae bacterium | reverse complement strand
GAGCGCTTGCGTGAGTTGCGCGACGCCATGCATGGGACGGTCATTCAGATCGATCCGCTGCCGGCCGAGACCACGGTCGAGCTCTTGCGAGCTTCGTTGCCGCTCGACGACGCTGCGGTGCAGGAGGCAGCGCGCCGCAGTCGAGGCAATCCGCTGTTCGCGCTGCAGCAGCTACACGCGTGGGCGGTGGCCGGCAATCTCGAGCTGAAAGAGGGCATGTATCGGGTGCCGCCGCACGTGCTGGCGGTGCGCCCCGAGACGACCGCCGACCTGTGGGACGCGCGGCTGATGGCTGTCCCGGAGGCGCATCGCCCGTCGGCCTACGCGGCCGCGACGCTGGGCGGCGACATCCGGCGCATGGTGCTGCACGCGTTGCTCACGGCGCTGGGTCAGCCAGCGGACGCGGCCATCTTGAGCCTGCAGAACGCCGAGATTCTGATTCCGCGCGGGCCCGGCCGTCTGAGCTGGCCCCACGAGCTGTTGCAAGAGCACTTGCTGCTCGGTCTCGAGGCGCGCAGCGACAAGGAACGCATCTACCGGGCGGCGGCCGCGGCGCTGACCCAGCATCCGCTCGCAAACACCCGCCGCATCGTGCGCCAGCGCGTGGTGAACCTGATGCAAGCGGGCGACGCCGACGCCGCGGCGTATCTGTTGTTCGACTTCCTTCAGAATAGCTGGAACGGCGCGAGTGAGCCGCTCGCCACACTGGCGGATCTGGAGCTCTTCAAGAACCGGCTCTCGGGGCGCACGCTCGCCTTGAAGAACCGCTGGCAAGCGGAGGCGCTGCGCCACGTGGGCCGCACTGCCGAGGCGAGCACCTACGCGGAGCTCGCGCGCTCGCGCTTCGAGGAGCTGGCCGACGCCGACAGCATCGCTCACTGCGTGCGTCTGCTCGGTCACATCGCGAGCGAGCAAGGGTCGAACGCGGAGGGGTTGGAGCTCGTGGAGCGCGCGCTCCGCGTCTTCGAGGAGCTTGGCAACGTGCTCGGCCAGGCCCAGTGCCAGGCGGTAGCCGGTGAGATCCAGTATCTGCTCGGCAGCTACGAGCAGGCGCGCGCCACCATCGAAGAGGGAGAGCGCAACTTCGCGGCCCTCGATCAACCCCTCGGACGTGGACAGTGCTTGCTGTTGCTCAGCTGGGTCGATCACTCCGAAGGCGTCACGGAGCGCTCTCGCCGGCTGGCACAGGAGGCGCGGGGTGAGTTCGAGCGCGCCGGCTACCGTCTGGGCACCGCTCAGGCTGACGCGTCGCTAGCGCATGTCGAGCACCGTCTCATGAACTTCAATAGCGCGGAGCGCGGCGCGCTCGAGGCCAGCATCGTCTTCGAGACGCTGCGAACTCCACGCGGGCAGGCGGCCTGTGATCGCCTGCTCGCCATGATCGGCGTGGACACCGAGGACCTCACGATGACGGAGCAGCACGCGGAGCGAGCGCACCGGGTGTTCACCAAGACCGGCGACCCCTGGGGCATGGTCGAGGCCAAGTTGCTCCTGTGTCAGGCAGCGCTGATGCGCCACGAGCTGCGCCGGGCCGAGCGCCTTCTCGATGACGCCGAGCGCATCCCGGTGGAGGAAGCCGAGCCGCGCCAGCATTTGCTGCTCACGCGTGCCTGGCTCGAGAGTGAGCGTGGCGAGCCGGAGCGTGCGCTCGAGTCGATCGAGGCGGCGGCGGACATCTTTGGTCCGCGCACCCGCGCCGGCGACCATACGCCGCACCTGCTGAGCCGCCTTTCACGCTACATCTGGCCGAGTCACGCGCGTGAGCGAATCGAGACCTGGCGTGCCCTGCTCAACGATCGCGAACGTCGTCGCGAATAGCGCAACGCGCATGCCTGCGAGCGTGCTGGCTACCACAGTGAAGGTCCTGGTGCGACAAGCGCTCTGCCGCGAGCGGTGTGGCGTTTCAGTACTTACGCGTTCGCTGCGGTGTGCGTAACTCCAAGCGGTGCTCGATACCGCGCCGCTTCCGCTCAGTCGCCTCGGCGCCTACGAGCTCTGCCGCCTGCTCGCCACCGGTGCGACCTCGGAGATCTACGAAGCGCGTCGGCTCGGAGCTTTCGGTTTCTCACGCCGGGTGGCGCTGAAACGCATCTTGCCGCAGCTGGCGAGCGATATGCAGTTCGTTCGCATGTTCTGCGAGGAGGCTCGGCTGCACGCCGCGCTGGATCACCCGAACTTGGTAGCGGTGATCGACTTCGGCGAGGAGCACGGCGAGCTCTTCATGGCCATGGAGTTCGTGGACGGCATTTCGCTCGCCGAGCTCATGGGTGTGCAAGATCGGCGGCGTCGCGTCGAGCTTCCGCAGGCGCTGCGCATCGTGCGCGAGGTGCTGATTGGATTGCAGTACGTGCACGAGGCGTGCGACGAAAGCGGCAAGCACCTGGGTCTGGTGCACCGCGACGTGGCGCCGAGTAACGTGCTGCTCAGCCGCGCGGGCGAGGTGAAGCTGACCGACTTTGGCATCGTGCGCTCTGCGGCTGCGGAGACGAGGACCTTGCCGGGTGAGCTCAAGGGTCGCCTCGGCTATGTTTCCCCGGAGCAGGCCATGGGCGCGCGCGTGGACGCTCGCAGTGACCTTTTCTCGGTGGGCGTGCTGCTCGCCGAGATGCTGATCGGGCGGCCTCTGTTTTCCGGCTTCACCGAGCTCGAGGTGCTGACGAGCCTGCACGCGGGAGACGTGCGTAATCTTCATGTCCACGGCGCCCACCTGCCCAGGGAGGTGCTCGCGTTTCTTCAGTGCCTCCTGGCTCAGCGTCCTGTCGAGCGTCTGGCGAGCGCCAGCGCGGCCGTGGACATGCTGGACCGCATCTCCATGTGTCAGGCGGCCGTGCCCGCCAATATCGAGCTGTCCGCCTA
>DASQDA010000734.1:0-7897 GCA_035634435.1 Polyangiaceae bacterium | reverse complement strand
GTGTCGCTGTTGCTGTTCGGGATCTTCGTTGCTCTGGCTGGGCATTCGCCACTGGAGGTGTATGCCCAGATGTATCGCGGCGCATTCGGGACGTGGTTCTCGTTCCAGAACACGCTGCTGCGCGCCGCGCCGTTGATGCTGACGGGGCTCTGTACCGCCCTTCCGGCTCGGCTAGGCATGGTGATCATCGGCGGCGAGGGGGCTCTCGTTGTCGGCGGAGTTGCTGCCGCCGGCGCGGCGCTGCTCTTTCCGACTTCGTCGCCCCTGCTCGTGCACCTGGCGATGGCCGGCGCCGCCATGTTGATGGGTGGACTGTGGATAGGTGCCGTTGGCGCGCTGCGCTCGTTGCGGGGCGTGAACGAGACCATCAGCAGCCTGCTCTTGTCCTATCTCGGAATCGCGCTCATGAACCACCTGGTGGAGGGGCCGCTGCGCGATCCCGCCAGCTTGAACAAGCCGTCCACTCCTCATATCGGCGAAGCGAACTTGCTGGGCAATCTGCCGGGTCTCGATGTTCACTACGGCCTGCTCTTCGGAGTGCTGGCCTGCTTGCTGGGTTACTTCGTCATGCACCACACGGTGTTCGGCTTCTCGGCCCGCATCGTCGGCGGCAACCCAAGGGCAGCTCGGCTCAGCGGTGTGGGTGTTGCCCGGCTGGTGATTGTCACCTGTTTCGTGGCGGGAGCTGCCGCGGGGCTTGCGGGCATGGTGGAGGTCGCTGCCGTGCATGGCAATGCAAATGCGTCGCTCATCACGGGTTACGGCTACACGGGCATCCTGGTTGCTTTTCTTGCGCGCCACAATCCGCTGGCCATCATCCCGGTGGCCCTGCTGCTGGGTGGCATCAGCGCGAGCGGCGGCCTCTTGCAACGCGCGTTCAACTTGCCCGACGCAACGGTCAACGTGCTGCAGGGCATCCTGTTCGTGGTTCTACTGGCCAGCGAGACCTTTCAGGGGCGCCTACGCTGGACACGCTTTCTTCGCTCGCGCGCGGAGGGCTCATGGACGTAGGTGCCAGTGTGGAGCTGGGGCTCTGGGGCGTGCCGCTGGCGGTGCTCGCGGGAGCCATTCGTGTGAGCACGCCGTTCCTGTTCGTGAGCCTCGGCGAGTGCCTCACCGAGCGCGCGGGGCGCGTCAACCTCGGGCTCGAGGGAACCCTGGTGATGGGCGCGATGTGCGGCTACGCGATCTCCTTCCTGAGCGGGTCGGCCTGGTTGGGTGTGCTGGCGGCGGGCTTGGTCGGTGCGTTGCTCGGCTGGCTCCACGGATGGCTGTGCAGCCGCCCGCGCGTCAACGACATTGCCGTGGGCATCGCGCTGATGCTCTTCGGCGTGGGGCTGGCCTTCTTCCTGGGCAAGCCCTTGATTCAGCCAAGCGCGCCCCGGCTTGCGGCTCTGCCCTTCGGCTTCTGGAGCGACGTGTCTCAGGTGCGCTCGGCGCTCGAGGTCAATGTTCTGTTCCTGATTGGTCTGGTTCTGGCGCCCGCGCTGCAGTGGGGTCTCGTCAATACGCGCTGGGGGCTCGTGCTCCGCATGGTTGGGGAAAATGCGGAGGCAGCGCGCGCGATGGGCTACGACGTTTCTCGCGTCCGCTTGCTGGCAACCATGGCGGGCGGGGTGCTCGCCGGCATCGGAGGCTCCTTTCTCTCCCTCTACTACCCGGGCAGCTGGAACGAAGGTCTTTCCAGTGGGCAAGGGCTGATGGCGGTCGCGCTCGTGATCTTCGCGCGCTGGAATCCGGTGCGCTGTCTTTACGCATCACTCCTGTTCGGCGGAGCGGGCGCGCTCGGCCCGGCGCTGCAGTCGGTGGGGGTGACCTCCGGCTACTACCTGTTCAACGCCGCCCCCTATGCTCTGACGCTACTCATCATGGTGCTGAGTAGCTCGGCAACGCAAAAGTCAGCGGACATGCCGGCCGAGCTGACCGCCGTCCGCTGACGGAGATTCCCATGCAGTTCATCGCAGCCGATCCGTATCCGTGGCCCTATGACGGCGACCTGGGTTCAGCGAACACCGCGCTCATCGTGATCGACATGCAGACCGACTTCTGCGGCAAGGGAGGCTACATCGACCTGCTCGGTTATGACCTGTCCGCCAGTCGCGCCTGCATCGAGCCCATCGCGCGTGTGCTCGACACCTTCCGCAAGCGCGGCTTCCCGGTTCTGCATACGCGTGAAGGTCACCGGCCGGACCTGGCTGACTTGCCCGCCAACAAACGCTGGCGCTCGCGCCGCTTGCAACATGGCCGCCCTGCGCAGACGGGGATTGGCGACCCCGGTCCGTGCGGCCGCGTGCTCGTGCGCGGCGAGCCGGGCTGGGAAATCATTCCCGAGCTTGCGCCGCTGCCCGGCGAATCCGTGATCGACAAGCCGGGGAAGGGCTCCTTCTACGCTACCGACCTGGATATGCTGCTGCGACAGCGTGGCATCCGCAACATCGTGCTCACGGGTATCACCACGGACGTGTGCGTGCACACGACCATGCGCGACGCGAACGACCGCGGCTACGAGTGCCTGATCCTTGGCGACTGTTGCGCTGCCACTGACCCGGGCAACCACACCGCCGCGCTCAAGATGGTCACCATGCAGAACGGCGTCTTCGGCGCCGTCAGCACCTCACGCGCCCTCCTCGAGGCGCTCGCGTGACCGCGGCCGTCGCGCACCGCCTGGATGAAGCGCCGGCCGTCTCCGGGCTGCGCCGCAAGGCATTGCCGCCGCCGCTGGAAGCCCTGCAAATCAGCAAACGGTTCGGTGAGCTGGTAGCCCTCGACAACGTGGACTTCCGGCTCACCCCCGGCACTTTCCACGCGCTGCTAGGCGAAAACGGCGCCGGCAAGAGCACGCTGGTCAAGTGCATCATGGGCTTCTACCAGGCGGACTCCGGGCGCGTGCTGGTGGGCGAGTCGCCCATCAGCGTGCAGAGCCCCCGTGAAGCCCAGCGACACGGTATTGGCATGGTCTATCAGCACTTCACGCTGGTCGACAACATGACGGTGGCCGAAAACCTCGTGCTCTCGCGCGCCGATGTTCCGATGCGGGTCGATTGGCAAAAGGAGCACCGGGCCATCACGGCTTTCATGGACACCATGCCCTTCCGCATCGCGCCAGCACGCTCGGTGCGAAGCCTGGCCGCTGGTGAAAAGCAAAAGCTAGAAATTCTCAAGCAGCTCTACCTCGGAAGTCGCCTCATCATTCTGGATGAGCCCACCAGTGTGCTCACGCCGCAGGAGGCCGACGAGGTGCTCGGGATGCTACGCGACATGGCGCACGCGGGGCAGATCAGCGTCGCCATGATCACGCACAAGTTTCGTGAGGTGATGGCGTTCGCCGACGAGGTCACGGTGCTCCGACGCGGTCGCATGGCAGGCGGCGGGGCCACGCAGGCGCTCACGCCGGACGCGATGGCCAAGATGATGGTTGGCAGCGAGCCGCCTCAAGCGTCGCTCGGGCGCGCCGCCGTGCCGCAAACGAGCGGGGCGCCGCTGCTGCAGCTGGAGGGCGTCTGCGCCAAAGACGACCTTGGTCTCGTCGTGCTCGACGCGGTGAGCCTCGAGGTCAGAGCGGGGGAGATCGTCGGAATTGCCGGGGTGTCTGGCAACGGCCAGGACGAGCTCGTCGAGGTGTTGGCCGGCCAGCGCACAGCGAGCGAGGGCAGCGTGCGCGTACGCGGCTGTAACTTCCTGTCAACGCGCAAGCACCTGCGCGAGCAAAAGCTGCGTCTGCTGCCGGAGGCACCGCTACGCAACGCCTGCGTGGGAGCCATGAGCGTCGAGGAGAACATCGCCTTCCGCACCTTCGACGTGCCGCCGATGAGCTTCCTTCGGTGGATCGTGAGCCGCAGCGCGCTCCGGCGCCGGGCGCGCGCCGCTATCCGTGATTTCCGCGTGAAGACGCCACATCCGCAGGCGCCCATCGGCGAGCTCTCGGGCGGGAACGTGCAACGCGCAGTGCTGGCTCGCGAGCTGTCGGGCGAGGTCGAGGTGCTGGTGGCAGCGAACCCTTGCTTCGGGCTGGACTTTGCAGCCGTGAGCGAAATCCGCACCCGCATCATGGTGGCCCGCAACTCCGGTGCTGCCGTGTTGCTGGTCAGCGCCGATCTGGAAGAGATCTTCGCGCTCGCCGACCGCATCCTGGTGATGAGCGAAGGCAAGATCGTGCATGCAACGCGCGCCTGCGACGCCGATGTAGCCGAGATCGGGCGTCACATGGGCGGGCACCACGCATGAGCGAGGCTCGTGAGCCCGAGGGTGCGGCGCCGGTTTCCTCTCCCGAAGAGCAGATGCTTCCCGCGGCGCGCTTCGTGTCCCGCTTGCAAGCCGAGGCGCTCGGCGCCCAGGCGACATTTCACCCGTTCCGGCCGGGCGTGGAGCTAGCGACGCTGTACCGCGATGACGTGAGTGGCGCGCACTGCGCTCTCCTGCGCTACGCGCCGGGCGCACGCGTTCCACCGCATCGTCACGACGGCTACGAACAGATCGTGGTTCTCGAAGGTGAGCAGTGCGACGAGCTCGGAAGCTACACTGCGGGAACGTTCATCATCAATCCACCTGGGTCCCAGCACGAGGTATGGAGTCCAGAGGGCTGCTTGGTCCTGATTATCTGGCAGCGTCCCGTAACCTTCCTGACAATTCCGTAGCGAGGACATTGCGACGTCGCTGCCGCGACACACTCGCGAAACGCGGCTCCGTCGATGAAGGGAAGCCGAAACTGCGGGCGAAAGCTTGCTGGAAGCTCAGGCATCAACCTCTCCAACCGGAGGACCCGATGAAGACACGTATTGCGACGATTATTTTTGGCTTGGTGGGGGCAATGACTGGCGCCTGCAAAGGCCCGGCTACAGAAACCAGACCGGCCACCACCGACGCGCCAGTAGCCGCTGCGCCGGCTCCTGCCGCGGAAGCGCCCAAAGCCTCCGATACAGGTCCCATCAAGGTGGGCATTTTGCACTCGCTCTCTGGCACCATGGCCATCAGCGAAACGTCGCTGAAGGACGTCGCGCTCATGGCGATCGAGCAGATCAACGCCGAAGGCGGCTTGCTCAAACGCAAGATCGAGCCGGTCGTGGTGGACCCAGCCTCCAATTGGCCGCTCTTCGCGGAAAAGGCGCGCGAGCTGCTGCAGAAGGAGAAGGTCGCGGCGACCTTCGGTTGCTGGACGTCCGTGTCGCGCAAGAGCGTGCTGCCTGTGTTCGAAGAGCTCAACGGCTTGCTCTTTTACCCCGTGCAATACGAAGGTGAAGAGTCCTCCTACAACGTATTTTATACGGGGGCGGCTCCGAATCAGCAGGCGATTCCGGCTGTGGAATACCTGATGAGCGCGCAGGGTGGTGGGGCCAAGAAGTGGGTGTTGCTGGGAACGGACTACGTGTACCCGCGCACCACCAACAAGATCCTGCGTTACTTCCTGACCGCCAAGGGTGTGCCTGAGGCCAACATCATGGAGACGTACACGCCCTTCGGTCACAGCGACTATCAAACCATCGTCTCCGACGTGAAGAAGTTTGCTGCCGGCACCCGCACCGCGGTGGTTTCCACGATCAACGGCGACTCGAACGTTCCCTTCTACAAGGAGCTCGCGAACCAGGGCCTCAAGGCCTCGGATATCCCGGTGGTCGCCTTCTCCGTGGGGGAAGAGGAGCTGCGCGGCATCGACACCAAGCCACTCGTAGGCCACCTCGCCGCATGGAACTACTTCATGTCCATCGAGACCCCCGAGAACAAGAAGTTCATCGCCGACTGGAAAGCTTACGTGAAGGCGAAGAACCTGCCTGATGGTGACAAGCGTGTCACCAATGACCCCATGGAAGCCACCTACGTCGGCATTAAGATGTGGGCTCAGGCGGTGGAGCAAGCAGGCACCATCGAGGTGAATGCCGTGCGCCAGGCAGTTGGCGGCCAGGTCGTGAAGTCGCCCTCCGGCTTCCCCATGGTAATGGACGCCAAGAACCACCATCTGCACAAGCCCGTCTTCATTGCCGAGGTGAAGGCCGATGGGCAATTCCAGGTGGTTTGGAAGACCGAAGGCCCGATTCGCGCACAAGCGTGGAGCCCGTTCATTCCGGAGAGCTCGAAGAAGGTGGCTGATTGGACGTACCCCTGGGTGTGCGGCAACTGCACGAGCCCGAAGTTTGCGTCTGACGTGGTCGTAGCCGCGGCTCAGTAAGGCCTGCTTGCTTCGCTAGCTGGGCAGGGACGCTTCGACAGCGCGTCCTTGCCTGGCGCCCCTTTGCCGAAAGCTCGAGCTTGAGCATGTCCAATTTCCGCAATCGAATTCTGAGCGGGGCATTCCTGTGCCTGCTGTCCCTCCTGCCGCGGCGGGCCACGGCAGGCGAGCTCGCCGAGGATGTCAAGGGCCTGTTGAGCCCTGACCCTGCGTCCGTCCAGCGTAGTGTCGACGCTCTTGCGGCACGCCGCGATGTCGCCGGTCTCAAGGTGCTGGAGGCGCTGCTCGCTGGCACGTTGCGCGTGGACGCGAGCGGTGCCGCCTACGTGCTGGGCGAAGGTGATCGGCTCGAACCGCTTGGTCCGCACGGCAGGCCCCCCGCTGGGCTCAAGGCGCCATCCATCGACAACCGCTTGCGCCGCGTGCTGGAGCCGGCGATCGCGTCGCTTCGCCTGACGTCGAGCGACCGCAACATTCGTTTCGCAGCGGCCGAGGAGCTCTCCAAGCAGAAGAACGAAGACCTGGCGCCCATCGTGCGCAAGGCGTTCGCCGCCGAGCAGGATCCCGAGGTGCGCGAGCGGCTCGGTCTGGCCATGGCCCTCGTCGACCTATCCGCTGACGACGTTGCCTTGCGGCTGCGGGCCCTGCGCAATATCGAAGCTTCCGCGAACCCGCAGTACGAGCCCGACGTGCAGCGTCTGCTCGAGAAGGATGCAACGGGCAAGTACCTGGAACCCAACGCCGACATTCGGCGAGCAGCCAGAGCCGCTCTCTCGTCCATCCAGCTACGCGCGCTCTGGCTGGGCGGCATTGGCCATCTTTTCTATGGCCTGAGCCTGGGCAGCGTGCTGTTGCTCACGGCGCTCGGCCTGGCCATCACCTTCGGTCTCATGCGCGTCATCAACATGGCGCACGGCGAGCTGCTGATGATCGGGGCCTACTCCACGTTCGTCGTGCAGAAGCTATTCCAGTCTCACCTCGCAGCAGCGGCTGACTACTACTTGCTGTTCGCCATACCGATCGCTTTCCTGGTCTGCATGGCGGTGGGTATGGTCATCGAACGCAGCGTGCTCCGTTTCCTCTACGGGCGGCCGCTCGAGACGCTGCTGGCGACCTGGGGTATCTCGCTCATCCTGATCCAGACGGTCCGGCTGATATTCGGCGCGCAGAACGTGACCGTGGCAAACCCAAGCTGGCTTGCCGGGGGTTGGGAGTTGCTCCCAGGCTTCGTCCTCACTTACAGCCGGCTCGCGGTCATCGTGTTCAGCGCCGTCGTGATCGGGTTCGTGTGGTTCATGCTGCAACGAACGCCGCTGGGCCTGCACGTGCGCGCCGTGACTCAGAACCGCGACATGGCGGCGAGCATGGGCATCTCCACGCGCCGCGTCGACATGTGGACCTTCGGCATTGGGTCGGGTGTGGCGGGGCTCGGCGGGGTTGCCTTGTCGCAGCTCGGCAATGTCGGCCCCGAGCTCGGACAGGGCTACATCGTCGACTCCTTCATGGTCGTGGTGCTGGGCGGAGTCGGCAAGCTGGCGGGCACGCTGGCGGGCGCATTCGGCCTCGGCATCGTCAACAAGCTGCTCGAGCCGGCCGCCGGCGCCGTGCTCGGAAAGATTGCCATCTTGGCGTTCATCATCCTGTTCATCCAGCGCCGTCCTCAAGGCATTTTCGCCCTCAAGGGCCGTTCCGCGGAGGTCACGTGAGCGAAGCCGCCGTGCACCAGGCAGCAGCGGC
>DASQDA010000733.1:0-5517 GCA_035634435.1 Polyangiaceae bacterium | reverse complement strand
GCCGCTGCGTGAGGGACTGGGAGCGGTTGGCGCGAACCGCGCGGCGAGCGCTCTCCAGCGAGGCACTGATGCTCAGCGCCAGGGCGGTGCTCAACCAAAGACCGCTGGGCAGACCTGCCATACCGGGAGCGCGCCACACCGGCGTTTGGGCGCGTGTTATCAGGTAGGCCACGATGGTGGCGCCAAACAGCACCGTCAGTGAGCCGAAGAAGATGTAGAGGCCCAGCTGCCGCGGTGAAGCGTCCATCAGTCGGCGGCGAGAGGCAGGCATCGGGGTTTACCTACGGCAGATCGAACCACGAGGGTGTGGCAGCTGCCGTCCTGCGCGCAAGCATGGCTTCCAGGCGCCGTAAACGGAGCTTCTCCAGCCCGCGACGCGTGACAAGCAACAAACGCCTGGAATATGCTGCGTGACCGTCCCCACCTGCTCAATTCTGTGTCTTCTCCGATTTCTTGGTTGGCGCCCATCCGGTCCGACGCGGTGCCGACGAGGGTGGTGGTCTCGGTTTTGCTCGTCGCCGGCGTTGCGAGCGGCTGGACGCTCGTGGTGGCTGACGCTCACATCCGCACAGGCTGGCCGTACTTCGATGCGCTTCAGCACACGCTGGGCGCGCTCGGCCTCTACGGAGCCGTGGGCGCGTGTCTCGGCCTGCTCGCTGCCGCTCTGGTGCTCATCGAGGGTCGCTGGGTAGGACGCCGCCATCGAGAACGACCACGTACCCGGCTGCTCGGGGGAGGACTCTTCTTCGGGATCGTCGGGGGGCTCGCCAGCGTGAGCACGGCCATCTGGACGTTTTCGGGCGAGCGCGTGCAGGGCACCCCGATGGCAATCCTTGGGCCGGCCGTTTTTGCCACCGGCTGTGGAATTGCCGCGGGTGTGGGCGCCGTGCTCGTAATGCTGGCGCTGCGGGCAGTGGCGCAGGGCCGCACTCGCTGGTGGGTGCTGATCGTGGGCTTGCTGTGTTGCGCCGGCACGGGCGTCGCGTACGTCGACCTCACGCAATACGTGGCGCTGTATTCCCGCATTCACACCATTCTGGAGCTGGTGGCGTCGCTGACCTTCGGCGCCGCCTACGCCATCGTGCTGTGGCACTGCGCGCGGGTGGTGCGTGGCGCGCTGCTCGTGACCTTTGCGGCGGCGGTGGCGGGCGCGTGGCTCCTGGCTTCGCTGTTTTTCGGTTCCGTCCGAACGTGGTTCGATGAGTCGCTGAAGCACGTTTGGCTCGAAGAAGTTTACCTGGGGCGCATGCTTCGCCGGGTGCAGGTGGCGGAGGCGTTTTTCAGCGACCCTTTCAGCTGGGAGGGCATGCACAAGGCGCGTATCGAACGCTTGAAGAAGCGCTACGGCCTCACTGATTTGTCGCTGTCGCCGGCCTGGGGCGCGCCGTTGGCGGAGCCTCCATTGGTGTGGAACGCGCTGCGCAGCCTGCGTGGCGGGCAAAACCGTTACAACGTCATCGTGTACTACGTGGACACCCTGCGAGCCGACGTGGCAGCCGATCCGGGGACCATGCCGGCGCTGCACCGCTTCCGCGGAACGGCGCTCGACTTCCAGCGCGCCTACGCGACCGGCTCTGACACGCTGCGCTCACTACCAGCGCTGACGGGCGGGAACTACGACGTGTTTCAGACGCCACCCAACGACATCCTGCGAGTGGCTAAGCGCGCTGACTACGACACCACGCTGGTCATCGCCAAGAGCGCGTTCGAGTTTCTCGGCAAGCTCAGGCCCGAGTTCTTCTTCGAGCGCAATCTGGTGATCGAGGACTACCCAGCCGAACAACAGGTGTGGGGTTACGGTGCCCAGCGCCCCACGGCGCCCGCGCTCGTGGATCGGGGCATCAAGTACCTGGACGAACGGCGCGACCGTCCATTTTTTCTGTGGCTGTTCAACTTCGATCAGCACAACTGGCGCGAGCTGGATGCCGACTATGTGCAGGGCGCTGTCGAGCGTTTCGGGATCGTCGACGATCCCAATCAGCAGCCGTATCGCTACCGAGCCGTCGCCCGGGCCATCGATCACGAGTTCAGCCGCTTGCTGCAGGCGCTCGAGGAGCGTCGCTTGCTCGACACGACGATCATTCTCTTCGTCTCCGACCACGGCGAGGCTCTCGGGCGGGACGGCTTCTGGGTTCACTCAGTGTTTCTTTGGGAGTCACTTATCCGGGTGCCGCTCGTGCTGCGCGTCCCGAAGGTGGCTCCGCGCACGGTGACGAGCAAAGTTTCGCTGGTAGACGTCGCGCCTACACTCGGGCGCTTGATGGACCCGACGCTCGACGGACGCGGCTTTCACGGCGAGGACCTGCTGACGCATGCTCTCGGCACCCCGCCGCCGCGGCGCTTCCCCCTGTTGCTGCTCGGCGCTTCCAAGGACCTGCTCGTGCGTGTTGGTTTCGTCGACCCCGTCGACGAGTTCAAGCTGGTGCTCTCCTTCGAATCCGCGTTGCCGGAGCTCTATGACCTCCGCGCGAGTGATCCAGACGGCCGCAACTTTGCTTCGGAGCACCCCGCGCGGACGCGCCGCGGCATCCGGATTCTGGCGCATTCACCGATTTTCCCGCGTCAGCCCGACGACTTCGAGGTTCGCGATACGAAGGAGCAGAAGGGAGTGGTGCCCCTGCAGCCCGCTCCCTCCCGCTGACCGACGCGATTCAAGCAGCGGGGTGCCACTGCAGCGGGCGGGGCGGCAAGCGCGCTGCCGTCACGAGACAACGACTAGAAGAACGCCGACCAACCCATAATCTGCGGCCTAGGGCGCAGGAACTGGCTCCAGCGACTGGATGAACGCGCGTACCAGCGCGACGCCCTGCTCGTCGGTGATCTCGGTTGCGATCTGCGGCATATGCGACTTGACCCCAATGGGCAGTGTCATGCGCTGCAGGATGGCGCTCTTGTCCGGGTCCTTCGGCGTCAGGCGCACGCCGACGTCGCCGACCGGCTTCTCCATCGACTGCGTCTCTTTGCCGACCGTCGTCGTGTAAGTGGTCGTGTCCTCCACCCGAGCCAACGACTGGCCGCTCAACCAGAACTCCATGTTGAGCGCGGCGTGCTGACTGTTGGGGTTATGGCAGGTGCCGCAGTTCGCGTGCATGTAGCCGAGGGCGTTCTGCTGAGCTTCGGTGCCCGGCAAGGCAAGCGGCGCGGTAGGGGGGTGGGTCAGCTTTCCTTGCGTTGCGAGCTGCATCAGATTCGGCCCCTCGAACGTGTGCGACAGCTGCAGAGCGCTGAACCCCAGCACTCGATCGTAGACGTTGGAGTGGCACTCACCACAGGTTTTGGTGTCTGGCACGTCGTGCGGCGTTCCGCTCGCGTTCATCATGCCATCCTTCGCGATCTCGGCTTCGGTCTGCCCCTGGTTCCAGATGAACGCTGCCATGAACCACTTGCCGCGCTGGTTGGCGTCCAGATACTTCTGGATCAGACGGGTCTCGACGCGCACGTCGTCGCGTTTGAACTCTTTCCACAGCTTGGTCCCGACGGGATAAACCCAGCGGTCCATCTCGGACGTATCGATGGTGGTGTTCGGAGGCAGGTAGACGAAGCGTCGTTTGACCGCGCCGTCCGACCAGAGCTCGTACTTGGGTCGATACTCGGTCACGCCCACGGCTAACGTTTGGCTCGCCATGTCCGCGTAGAGGCCGGTCTGCGAAAGCTTGGTGGGCTCGACGAAGGCTTCGCTGATGGCACCGCCGCTGCCTCCGCTGGTTGGCATGCCGCCGCCTCCGCCGGGGGCCGCGCCTGCTTGGGCGCCGCCGCTGCCGCTGACGGCTGGTGCCCCGCCTGCGCTCGTTCCGCCCTGTGCAGCGCCACCGCCAGCCATGCCGCCGCTCGCCGATGAGCCACCGCCAGCCATGCCGCCGCTCGCCGATGATCCGCCGGTTTGCGCCGGAGTCCCGCTGCTTCCGGCCGCGGTGGCGCCAGCACCGCCGCTGTCCGTACCTCCTGGACCCGGGTCCGAGGAGCAAGCACACAATAGAGACCAGCCGAGGAAGGAGGATAGAATACGTTTCACGCCCGTTGAGGCTAGCACCGCCAGCCACAGCGGAAAGAGCCCAACGGCCGCATTTTTGATCGCGAGCACGGGAGCAGCGCCGCACCACTGCTCGTGGCAGATTGGGCGCGCGTTATGCCTGGCGCTCTGCCGTCGCGGCGACGGCCAGCGCCGCGGCGCGCAGCTTCTGCAGGACGAAAGCTGCTTCGTCACGCACTCCACCGTCAGAGTCGCTTTGTGACACCTGCTCGAGCACAGTCGTCACCACGGGGTCGGCGGGCGAGGCGAGCTGCCCCACTGCCCAGACCGCGTGCAGACGCACCACGGGGCGGGCGTGCCGCTGAACGGCCTCGAGGAGCGCGGGCAGCGCCTGGGGGTCGCCGCTATTGCCAAGCGCCAGGGCAGCGTTGCGCTGCAAGGTAGTACGGCTGGCGCGCCGCAGCGCCGTGCGACGCACCAAACGCCGGTAGTCGGCAGCTCCGAGGTTGAGCAGCCGCAATAGGTCCGGCCGCTGCAAGTCCGCACGCGGCGTGAGCTCCTCGGGCACGTGTCGGGGCCGCGGCGAGGCGTTGAAGGGACAGACGTCCTGGCAGACGTCACACCCGAACACCCGATTGCCGATGGGTCGACGTAGCTCACGCGCAATCACACCGTCGTACTCGATCGTGAGATAGGCGATGCAGCGGCGAGCGTCCAGGCTATGCGGGCCCCGGAACGCCTGAGTCGGACACGCGTCGAGGCAGGCGCGGCAGCTTCCGCAGCCTGACGCGGAGCCCGAGCTTGGCTCCAGCTCGACATCCAGCAGGAGCTCACCGAGCAACACGAACGAACCGAGTCCCGGCGCGATGAGTAGCGTGGACTTGCCAGCGAACCCGATACCCGCGCGAGCGGCCAGCGCGCGCTCGAGCAGCGGCGCGGTGTCGACGCACGCACGCGCGACCACGGTACGTCCGACTAAGGTCGCAATGCGCGCTGCAAGGCGCGAAAGCTGACGCTTGAGGATCATGTGATAGTCGTCACCCCGGGCATAGCGCGCCACGTTGCCAAGCAAGGCTCCGCTCGAAGAGCGCAGCTGAACCAGGCTCGAAGCATCGTGTGCGAGGGCCACCACGACAGCGCTGCGCGCCTCCGCTAGCAGCGCGCGTGGGTCGTGGCGATCTCCGCTTTGCAGATAGACCATGTCCGCCGCGTGGCCTGCCTCGCGGAAGGTTCGAAGGTGCGCTCGGTCGCGCTCGAGCGGCTCGACAGAGGTAAAGCCGACCTTGGCAAAGCCAAGCTTCAGCGCTTCACGTTCGATGGCGCGACTGAGCCCTGCAGGTGTTTGCACGACGTCGTGCGGCGGCTCACCACAAGGCTCGTGGCGTTCGACTCCCGCCCTGTCGCGGGCGCCGCTGACGTCGTTCACCCGCGCAGCGTAGCGTAAGTTTACCGGCCGGGTGGACGATGCGGAAGGGCGGGTATGTTGCCTGGGAATAAAACGGTGCGCTCCTGGGTCCTCAGCGCCGAATCTTTGTGGTAACCGCGAT
>DASQDA010000732.1:0-8167 GCA_035634435.1 Polyangiaceae bacterium | reverse complement strand
GGCCGATCCAGCGCGGCGCCGTGAGCACCGAGTAGTCGCAGAAGCTGTAGACCAGCGACGCCATCACCGGAAAGGCGGTGAACACCAAGAGGCCGATGCCCCAAGGGGAGAAGAACAGCACACCACGACCGAGCGACGCATTCTGCCGCGACGCACGTTCCTGTCCCACGAGCTGCACGTGTTTGGCACGCTCACGCCACGCCAAACCGACGATCAGCGCGACGAGCAGCGCGATCAGCACGAAGGGCGCCACCGAGAGCAGGCGCGAGGGCGGCGTCGACTGCCGCCGCCGCTCGCGATCCCACGAGCGCTGGATGCGCTCCTGCACGGTAGCGAGCGCTTGCTCCGGGGTCGACTCCAGCAGCCACACACGTTGAAACGCGTTGGCTATCTCGTTCCGGTACTCCTGCCAGACGCTCATCTGCGGCTGAGCTGCAACCGTGGCGGGGCTTGCGGCGAGCTCCTGGAACATGCGGATATAGGGGTGTTTATGCTGGCGGAAGAAGTCCTCGCTGACGTCCACGAGCGGCGAGTTCTTGCGCTGACCCAGATTGAGCTTTTCCGTCGAACGCTGCTCGGCGACGAAGTCGAGAAACGCGAACGCTTCGCGCGGGTGAGCGGCGCCGCGCGGGATGACCAGCACGTCCGTATCGGCCACGCCAATGGGCGGGCCGCCCGCTTGCAAGGATGGAAACGGCGCGGCTCCCCACTCCAAGCCGGGCGCATACTGCGCGATATAGTTCGCCATCCATACGCCCTGCAGCACCATCGCCAGGGTCTCGTTCATGAACGGGTTCTGAGCGGAGGCGAAGTTACCGAAGCTGGAGGACAGGTTCTGCAGCGCGCCGACGCCATACACCTTGGCGTAGCTCTGCACCCATTCGAAGGCCTGCAGCGACTCGGGAGAGTTGGCCAGAATGCGGTCACCGCCGTCCCACAACTTGCCACCGAAGAAGTAGGGCCAGAAGTGCGGCCACCACACCGGCTCCGACGGCAAGAACCCGATTTGCTTGAGCTCGCCGCCTTCGAGCTTGGTGAGCCGCTTGGCGAAGACGTCGAGCTCCGCGATCGTTCGCGGCGGCTGCTCGGGGTCGAGGCCTGCCTCACGGAACAGCCGCTTGTTCCAATGCAGCGCGATGGTGGCCGGGGTCGACGGTACGGCGAACACCTTACCTTCGTGCGTGACCATGTCCCAGTAGATGGGCAGGTATCGCTCGCGCTCCACGTTCGTTCCGCGCGCTAGCTCGTCGAGCGGCATCAGCGCGTTTTTCGCGGCAAAGCCGGCGATCTCGTTGGCCCAGAGCCCCGCGATATCCGGCGGGTTCCCGCCGGCCGTCGCGATCAGGGTCTTCTGCGTGATGCCAGAGATGGACAGCAGGTCGACGAACACGCGTGACTGCGAGCGGTTGTAGTCGTCGACCACCGCCTGCATCGCGTCCTTCTCGAACCCCGTCCACTTCTCCCAGTACTTCAGCCGAATGCGGCCGGCGTTGGCAGGATCCGCGGCCGCGGCTGGCAACGCTATCGAAAGCATCGCAAGCAGCCACAGCACGAGCGTCGAGATTCGGGCGAGCCTGCGCGCAAGCCGAAGCGGGCTCATTGTGGCTCCACGATGTACTCGCCGCCCTGCTCGATGTCGAGCTCGACGCAACCCGGGCTCAGCCGCGCAACTCGCAGCGGCGGCGCGCCCGCTCGGCGCACCCGGATGGGACTGGGGCTCAGCACGCGGCAACGCTGAGCCCGCAGAGCCTGCAGCGTGGCCCGTTGCAGCCGACCGTCGGCCCAGCTCACCGCGACCTGCATGCCGCCGCGCCCGCGAAGACCTGCGACGCTGCCCGAGCTCCAGGCGGCCGGCAGCGCCGGCAAGAGATGCAGCGCACCGCCGTGGCTCTGCAACAGCATCTCGGCGATGCCAGCGGTCGCACCGAGGTTCCCGTCAATCTGAAACGGCGGATGCGCATCGAACAGGTTCGGATAGACCCCGCCGCCTTCCATCACGACTCCGCTTTCCTCGACCAGATTCAGCATGTTTTTCAAGAGTCCCAGGGCGCGATCACCATCGCCGAGCCGCGCCCAGAAATTGATCTTCCAGGCCATCGACCAGCCGGTGCCTTGGTCGCCTCGTAGCTCGAGTGAGCGGCGCGCAGCCTGGAACAGCTCGGGGCTGGCAGCGGCCGTGATTTGTCGACCCGGATGCAGCCCGAACAGATGTGACGCGTGGCGATGGTGATCCTCGGGGTCGTCCCAATCAGCCGACCACTCTTGCAGTTGGCCCAGCCTGCCAATGCGCGGACGGAGCAAGCGTGCACGCGCTGCGCTGAGCGCGTTGCGAAAATCGAGATCGCAATCCAGCGCCTCTGCCGCCTCGATACAGTTGGTGAAGAGGTCCCACACGAGCGAAAGGTCCATGGTGGAGCCGGCGCTCACGGACCCGAAGCTACCGTCTGGCAGGCGAAACTTGTTTTCCGGCGAGGTGGAGGGCGCCGTCAGCAGGTTCCCATCGGCGTCTTCCACGAGCCAGTCCAGGTAGAACTCGGCAGCGCTCTTGAGCGTCGGGTAAGCCTGCTCGCGCAGGTAAGCCAGGTCAGCGCTGAAGGCGTAGTGCTCCCACAGGTGCTGGCTAAGCCAAGCCGAACCCATGGGCCAGCAAGCCCAAACGGGGTCTCCCGCGCCAAAGTGGCCGACTTGCCCCGTGTGACGCCAGATGTCGCTGTTGTGATGAGCGACCCAGCCGCGGCAGCCATAATTCACTCGCGCTGTCACCGCGCCGTTTCGAGAAAGCTCGCGCACGTACACCAGGAGCGGCTCGTGACATTCAGTGAGCTGTGTCACCTCGGCGGGCCAGTAGTTCATTTGCGTGTTGATGTTCAGCGTGAAGTTCGAGCTCCACGGTGGGCGCATCTCGTCATTCCAGATGCCCTGCAGGTTGGCAGGTTGGCAGCCCGGACGTGAGCTTGCGATGAGCAGATAACGACCGTAATTGAACAGCAACGCCAGCAACGCTGGGTCCGACTCCGGCGTGAAGTGCTGTATGCGCCGATCGGTTGCTCGAGCGGCCGCAGCCGTGCTGCCCAGGTCCAGCTCCACGCGGTCGAAGAGCCGCCGGTGGTCCTCGATGTGTTGCGCCAGGAGCTCGTCGAGGGGTCGCTGAGCTGCGCTTGCCAGTTCCGCCAACACCTGGGCGGCCACCCTCTGCCTCGGCAACCCAGGCCGGTCGAAGCCCTCGAAGCCAGTCCGCGCGGTGAGCACGAGCGTGAAGCCGCTCGCGTCGCGTACATGGGTACTGCCAGCTCGAGCCTCCAGGCGGCCATCCAGCGCCAGCACGCGCGCACGGACGGCGAAATGCAACCCCGCGCCGGACTCCCCCTCCGCGTAGACGATCGGAGTTTCCGCGTCCACGTAGTTGGGCTCCACGTGAGCTGGCGCGCGGCCGGAAAGCAGGACGTCCGTGCCGTGGCTCACGACCGTGTGGCGGAGCTGACTCGAAAGCTTCACTTCACAGTCGAAGCGCGATTGGCCGTTCGCCTCGAATCGAACGACCAGAGCTTGATGCGGCGCGCTGATCCACGAGTGGCGCACGAAATTGGTGTCCTGCGCAGTGAAGCGGGTGGTGGCAATACCGGTGCTGAGGTCGAGCTCGCGCTCGTAGGCGGAGAACTCGCCGGCAACCCCGCTGAGCAGCAGGCGAAGATCGGCGAGAGGTTGGTAAGACTGGGTGTAGGTGCCTTGCAGGCCCTTCGCGAGCTCGTGCGCTTCGCCGAAGCGCCCTTCGGAGATGGCACGCCGCAGCGGCCCCAGCAGCTCGGGCGCTTTGGGACAATTCCAATCGCCACCAGGACCAGACCACAGCGTGTCCTCGTTGAGCTGCAAACGCTCCTCTTCACGACCTCCGAAGACCATCGCGCCGAGTCGACCGTTGCCGAGGGGCAGCGCTTCGACCCAGCGTTCCGCTGGTCGCTCGTACCAGAGCCGCGTCTGCCCGCGCCGGGGCGTCATGTGCTCGCCGGGCTGCAAGGGAGGCTCGGAGGAGGCGTAGCGCCGTGCGCGCTGGAAGCGTAGCAAGCCTCGACCACTGCCATCGTGAGCGCGGCATCTTCGACGCTGCTCGACAGCACGGGATCTTCGCCCGCGGCGAAGCGCTGCAAGTGACTCATGCTGCCTTCGAACGCCTCGATGAACCACGAGCCGCGCAGCGGTACCGCCTGCCAGTCCCGGCGATTCTCGAAGCAGACCTCCAGCGTGTCCGGCTCTCCCCGGGGGTAATCCAGGTTGACACCGATCTTCATCACCGCTGCGCCCAGCGTACCCTCGACCTTCAGTTCGGACGTTTGATGACGTCTTCCGTAAGTGTGCGTGTGAAACGCGCCGATCACCACGCGACACGCCGCGCCGAAGTCCAGCAAGGTGGCGCTGCTCGTATCGCTATATGCGGCGAGCGCGGGATGCCGAGCAACGTGACAGTGCACGCCGCGCGGCTCGCCGAGCAGACAGCGTGCCAGGTCCAGGTAGTGCACCGAATGATAGAGCACCTCGTGACGCGGGATGCCGGCCAGGAAGGGCCAATCACCCCAGGGAGTATGCACGTTGACGCGCACCTCGAAGTCGAGGATGTCACCGAACGCACCGCTCGCGAGCAAAGCTCGCAGCGCCAGCACGGCAGGGCTGAAGCGCAGCTGGAAGTTGACCGCCGCCACCAAGCGCTTCTGCCGGCAGAGCTCCAGCAGCTCACACGTCTCGCGCCAGCTCTCCCCGAAAGGTTTTTGAATGAGCACGGTAGCTCCGTCGGGCAGCCCCTTCAGCACCGCTCCGGTCACGCGTGCTGGCACGGCGACGTCGAACACCACGTCGCCTGCCGCACCCCAAGCTTCCAACGTCGATTGGGCGCCCGGGACACCGAAGGCAGACGCTACGCGGCGGGCCCGCGTCAGGTCGGGATCGACGAGCGCGAGCACCGGAAAGCCACAGCGCCTGTACGCCGGTAGGTGCGCGTTTTCCACGATGCCGCCCGCCCCGACACAAACAATGGGTCGAGGCCGGGAAGGCAGCGGCCAGGCCTGAGGTAGCGCGGCAAGCTCCACCATGAACGAGCGCTAGCCGTTATCATATCCGTCAGGCAGAGCCAACGCCGCTTCGGGAACCATCTTAACAATCGCTGTTTCCTCAGCTCGCAGGCCCCCTCGGCACGAGCTCGCGCGGCCGGCCCGCGGGTGTGTCAAGGGACTGGAGGCGAGGCAGACCACTCGCGCATCGCCTGCTTGCCGGGTCTATCCACGTGAACCCTGTCGTCAACGCGTGTCACCCAGGCGATGGGCATATAGTGATGCTCGCCATCTTCATCGCGAGCGAGCTTGACGCTGTCGGTGCCCTCCAGGTGATCCACCACCGCAAACTGGCCGCCTTCGGAGCAGATCACGGGCATTTGCGGTTTGATTTGGTTGATATCGAGCATGCCGTCTCCTTCACGAGCGCGTGGACGCGCCCCGCTCTGCAGAGCACGCGCTGTGCCACATTGCTAGTGAGCGAAGCGACCCCGCTCGCTGGAGACCGTCACACGCTCAGCTTCATCGTGCTGTATGCGAAGCCGCCGGCGGTTCGCTCGAGCGAGAACCCACTGCTTCGGTGGCGCGCAAATACGCGACGCTGCCACTGCTTGCGCTCGGCGCGCCAGACGCGCGACGTGCGCGCGTCTGGTGGCGGCGAGTTATCAGATAGCCCGTAATACCGGCCAGCAACATGAGGGCATTCGTCACCACGAACACCCAGTTGGCCACCTGGTAGCTGTAGATCGTGAAGCCCAGCGATGCTGCTGTTTGGCCTACGAAAAGCCACTTCGAAACACCCTGACTGGTGTGATCGTGCCACTGTTTATAAATTTGCGTGGAGATCGTGGCGAGCAGGATGACCGAGCTCAGCCAACCGATGACGTCAGGCATGCCCCCGTTCAAGCAATTCACATACCGAACGCCGAATCGCGGTTGAGGCTCTCTCTAGGGCCACTTCGCGAGGTGGAGGCGCGGGGCCGCACTTCGGGGCGGGGCGCCTCGCCTGTGGCAAACGGGGGATTGCGCGAGGCGTCGGGGAATCGCCAGGAGAGCGCCCAGAGCGCGTCGATCGCGATGTTGTGCGCACAAGTGCGATACGGCGCGAGTGTTGCAACAGCGGCGTGCATGGCGGCCTTTCCCGCAACCCACACCCTGAACACCGCAGCAGAGACGCACACTCGCTTGGCCGAGCTCAACCGCTGGAGGCTTGCCCCGTGCGTGGATTCAGGCGGCTGGGAGCAGCGCCTCAAGCGTGAGCACCATCTGCGCATGCTGGAGAACCGCTTCATCGAGCAAGAGCGTCAGCGCTTGCGGTGGCGGCCGAGCGAGGTCCCCACCGATCCGGATGCCTTCGTGAGCTACTTCGAATCGTTGAAGTCGCGCGGCCCAGGACAGGGGGACCCGCTGTTCCCTTGGCTCGCGCAGCACGCTTCAATGGAGCAGATGCGATGGTTTCTGACGCAAGAGTCGGCGGGGGAAGCCGGGTTCGACGATCTAGTCGCGCTGACACAGGTGAAGCTGCCGAACCGCCCTAAGCTGGAGCTCGCCCGCAATTACTGGGACGAGATGGGTCAGGGGCACGAGGGCGGCATGCACGGTTTGCTCCTGGACCGCTTGAACGACGGCCTTGGCTTGCAAATGACGAAGCCACCAGTTTGGGAGAGCCTCGCGCTGGGCAACCTGATGCTCGGCCTCGCTACCAATCGGCATTTCGCCTATCAGTCGCTGGGCGCGCTGGGCGCCATCGAGCTAACCGCACCGGGCCGTGCAGAACACGTCAATGCAGGGCTCAAACGGCTGGGAGTCGCAGGTCAAGTGCGTCGCTATTTCGCTCTGCACGCCACGCTCGATGTGCGCCACTCCGCTGCGTGGAACCGCGAGGTGCTACGGCCACTGGTCGCGGCGGACGCGGGAACGGCGAAGGCAATAGCCGAGGGTGCTCTATTGCGTTTGACGGCCGGCGAACGCTGCTTTGCTCGTTACCGCAGGGAACTGCGGCTCGACGCGGAGAGCTTGGCAAGCTGAGCACGGCTTCTAGGTACAGCGTCTAAAGCCGAGCACACTGTAAGCAACGGGCCGAAGAACGGCAAACCCGGGGGGTGTCTCGACGGGGCGGCGCGGTAGCGTCACCTTAGTAGGATGTCGATTGATGAGCCTGGCCCGACGTGTCGATCGTCCGCTTCTTTTAGCGACCGGTTGGCGTACTCTGGGTCGGCCGGATGAGCGTGCAGCCCGCCCCAAAAACTTTCAAGCCCGAGCCGGGAGCGGACGAGGCGGCGGAGATCCAATCGGCCGAGGACGAGGAGCTTGCGCGTCAGCTGCTCGAGGATCCGGTCGGAGCCGCCAAGCGCGTGCACGCGCGGTTCGCCAGCGACGTCAACCGTCTCGTCTGGCGGCTGCTCGGCTCGGATCCGGACCACAACGACATCGTCCAGCAGGTCTTCTTCAAGGTCATGATGAACGGCCGGCGCTTGCGCGATCCATCGCGACTCGGTGCTTGGGTTCAGTCCATCACGGTCAACACGGTTTATGAAGAGCTACGCCGGCGCGACGTGCGACGTATCTTCGCGCGCGACTGGTACCCAATAGAGTTCCACCACGATCTCGTGCGTGACGTCGAGGCGCGCGACCTGCTGAAGCGAGCTCGCAGCGTGATCGACAAGCTGCCCGCGAAGGAGCGCATTGTCTTCATGTTGCATTTTGTAGAAGAGCGCCCGCTCTACGAGGTCGCGGATCTGTGCGGCTACTCGCTGGCGACTGCGAAGAGGCGGCTCGGGGCCGCAAACCGCCGCTTCCAGTCCCTGATCACCAACAACCCGGATCTGGTTCGCTTGCTCAGGCAGAAGGCGGAAGAGACATGACGGAGCCCATAATTTCCAGCCGCCTGTTCGGAAAGCTCATGCGCGAGGCGTTGGGCGCCGGTCCGAGTCGCGTCACACTCGCGGCGCAACGCGCACGCCTCATCGCCGCCGTGAGTCGGGAAATGGGCAGACGCTCCAGTCACCGACCTGGCTGGCTTTTCGCCGCCGCGTTGACCGCCGCGGCTGCAGCCGCTTGCCTGTTGCTCGTCGGGAGCGGCGGGCTACGCGACGTCACGGTGCGCGTCACCTTCAGGGGCTCTCCTG
>DASQDA010000731.1:0-4972 GCA_035634435.1 Polyangiaceae bacterium | reverse complement strand
ATCGGCGATGGCGCTGCGCGCGATCTTGTAGACCCACGCTCCGTAGCGGTCCTCGTCCCGAAGCGTGCCGAGGCCGCGTTGCATGCGCAGGAAAACCTCCTGCACCACGTCGTCCACATCCGCTGTCGAGCGCACACGACGGCCAATGAAGGGCCGCAGGCTCGCGGCCAGCTCTCGCCAGGCGCCGCGAACGCTCGCGTCAATCAAGCCGACAGCTCCGGCGCACAGCAAGAAGGACCACTGCATGAGGTTTTGGCGCCTGGCTTCAGCGCCTGGATGGTTGCGGACGCGATGTAATTCTCTGCGCCCGAGCCCGGCATCCACTCGCGAATGAACGCGCGGCTCTCTTCCCTCACTTCGATCCGGATGTTCTCGAAGCCCGCTGCCCTCAACATGCCTTGCATCGTTTGCAAGCTGACAGCGCCCGTCATGCATCCCGTAAAGGTCATCGCCCCCCTTGTTGGCGGCTCAGGGAGGGGAGCAATGGCGACGACATCGGAGATGGCTAGACGGCCACCAGGTCTCAATACTCTGAAGGCGTCACGGAACACTGCGCCCTTGTCTGGGCTGAGGTTGATGACGCAGTTAGAAAGGATCACGTCGACGCTGGCGTCCGGCACGGGCAGGTGTTCGATCTCCCCCAGCCGGAACTCCACGTTGCTCGCAGCGAGCCTCGCGGCGTTTTCACGTGCCTTCGAAAGCATCGGCCCGGTCATGTCCACCCCGATGACCTTACCTGTGGCCCCGACCTGCTTCGCTGCAAGGAAACAGTCGAAACCAGCTCCAGAACCCAGGTCCAGCACGGTCTCGCCCGGCCGCAGCGCGGCAATCGCCTGTGGATTACCGCACCCAAGTCCCAGGTTTGCGCCGGCGGGCACCAGCGCCAGGTCTTCACGGGAGTAGCCCAGCTGCAAGCTCGCTTCAGCAGCCGGACGGCAGCAGCAAGCGGGGCTGGCCGTCTCGATGGAGCCATTTGCCAGCGCTGCGTAGCAGTCGCGAACCGCAGCTCGCATTTCATCGTTCGTGTGTTCGTTCATCGTCGTCAGCCTCCTGCTCGTAAGGACGCTGACCGCTTAAAAAGGACGCACGATTGGCAAGCTCTGCCTGGACGGCAACCTGGGCTTTCAGACGCTCGCCCCTTGCGCCCAGCCCTCGCGGGCGAGCAGCTCGTGGACCTGGGCTCGAATGATGTCACGGATGCGGCGGACCTCCGTCAGCGGCTGACCCTTGGGGTCTTGAAGGGGCCAGTCCTCCCGTCGAAGTCCGGGGACGAAGGGGCATGCTTCTCCGCAGCCCATCGTGATCAGGAGCGCAGCTGAGCTCGCAAGATCGTCGGAGAGGAGCTTGGGCTTTTCCCTCGAGAGGTCGATTCCCGCCTCCTGCATGACCGCGACGACTTCAGGATGAACTCGCTCGCCGGGAACAGTCCCGGCGGAGATGCCGGTCGCCTTCGATCGATCGGCTAGCTCGTTGAACCACGCCGCCGCCATCTGGGATCGGCCCGCGTTGTGAACGCAGGCAAAAAGAACTTTCTTCATCAGGGTCCCGCTCCTTTCGTCGCTGCTGCGGCCGCCTCTGCCACCAGCTTGGCGGTGGCCGCTTTCCGCTCGCTGTGGCGGTCGCTCAGGTGATCGACGTGATCACGCAGCAGCAACGTCACTTTGAGAAGCTCTTCCATCACGTCGATCACCCGGTCTCGATAGGCCGAATCCTTCATGCGGCCGTCGTCGTCGAACTGCTCGTAGGCCTTGGCCACTGACGACTGGTTGGGGATGGTGAACATGCGCATCCAGCGGCCAAGCAGGCGCAACGTATTGACGGCGTTGAAGGACTGGGAGCCCCCGCTGACCTGCATGACCGCCAGCGTGCGACCCTGGGTGGGACGGACAGCACCCAGCGCCAGCGGGATCCAATCGATCTGGTTCTTCATCACGCCGGTGATCGCCCCATGTCTTTCAGGGGACGACCACACCTGTCCTTCGGACCACTCGCTCAGCGCTCGCAGCTCCGTCACCTTGGGATGGTCGGCGGGAACGCTGTCGGCGAGTGGCAGATCGAAGGGGTTGTAGAACCGCGTCTCGGCACCCAGCTCGCTGATGATCCGCGCCGCCTCCTCCGCGAGCAAACGGCTGTAGGACCGCGGGCGGAGCGACCCATAGAGGAACAGGATGCGCGGCTTGTGGGACGAAGCAGCCCTCGGTGCGGGGGAGGTCACCGCTCGAGCTCCTCGCCCGCGTGCGGCACAATGACGGCCTTGGCGACGGTAGCGAGAGCCGGCGTGAGCCAGCGAAACATGGCCGTTGCTGCGGCGGCTCCCGCGAGCTGCGCAACGATGAAACCAGGAGCGTCTACGGGTCTGATGCCGGCAAACGTGTCGGTGGCCGACCGGGCCAGAGTCACCGCGGGGTTGGCGAACGAGGTCGAAGAGGTGAACCAGTACGCGGCTGTGATGTAAGCGCCGACGGCAAATGGCACAGCCGAGGAGCGTCGGCGCACGCAGCCCCAGATAACGGAGAGAAGACCGAAGGTCGCCACGAACTCGCTCAGCAGTTGCGGGAGGCCGGAGCGCACGTGCGTGGACGCAGCGAAGACGACCGTGCCGAACATGAGATGCGCCACGGCAACACCGAGAAACGCGCCCACCAGCTGGGCCGCGAGGTAAACCGGCACTTCGCGCCAAGGCAACCCACCCTGACTGGCGTCGGCCAGGGTCACGGCCGGGTTGAAGTGAGCCCCGGAGACCGGGCCGAAGGTCAGGATGAGCGCGACGAGACCGGCTCCGGTTGCAATGGTGTTCGCGAGCAGCGCGATGGCGACGTTCCCGCCGCACAGCCTTTCTCCCATGATGCCCGATCCGACCACCGTGGCGAGCAAGAAGGCCGTTCCGATGGCTTCAGCGGCCATCCTCCGCCCGAGGCTAGGCGCGGCAGCCACCTAACAGCAGCCCGTCTTGCCACCGGTCGCGCAGCAGTCTTCCCAGAGGTAGTCGGTGAGCCCTCGCAGGGCCGGATAATCGGCAGTGTAATAGTGGTACGTGCCCTGGTTGCGCGTCGCGAGAAGGCCCGCATCGGCGAGCCTCTTCAAATGGTGGCTCAGCGTCGAAGCGGGCAGATCGACGTGACTCTGGATGTCCCCTGCGGCGGCGCCCTCCGGCCCTGCCCGCACCACGCGCCGCAGGATCTTCAACCTAACTGGATGCCCGAGAGCACTGAGTTGCTCGGCATGGCGCTCAAGCTTGGACGGCACCTGGTACTTCTAACATTCTCGAACAAGCGAACACAAGGTCTTTATTCCAGAATTATCGAACAGGTTTTCGGGGCCGGTGCTCACACTCCGCGACGCTCACACCGCAACGAGCTGGACCAGCGTGAGCTCGGGCGGACAGTTGATGCGTACCGGCAGCCAGCCGCCCGCGCCGGCGTTGACGTACAACCGACTCTGCGCGTGCTGGTAGAAGCCGTTGTGATAGAAATCGACCGGGAGCACGGGCGTGATCGCGTGATCACCGATACGGCCTAGCTTGATCTGTCCGCCGTGCGTGTGCCCGGACAGCATGATTCCGAAATCAAGCTCCCGAGCCTCCACGTACGTGCGCGGATGGTGACTCAGCAGGACGCGCGGGGCTCCGTCGTCACGCATCTGACCGAGCGCCAGCTTCAGGCTCTCGCGCGTCGGGCGCGCCCTGCGACCAGCCAGGCGGGCACTGGGCGGGTAGTCCAGCGCGCCCATCCAGATGCGATCTTGGCCGATGCGGAGCTCGCGCGCTTCATCGATGAGCACCTGCGCTCCGGCCCCTTCGAGCCCGCTGACGATGGTCTTCACGTCAGCGCTTCGCGCGGCGATGTACTCGTGGTTGCCCATGCACAAGAAGACTTCGCCGCGCCGCGGAGCCAGGCCGCGGATGAAGCGCGTGGCCAGCTCGAGCTGCGACACGTGGTTGTCCAGCAGGTCTCCCGTGATCACGTGGTAGTCGGCGCCGAGCGCGTTCATCGCGTCCCGGATCTCGTCGAGACGCGCGGCGTCCATGTAGCTGCCGACGTGCACGTCGCTGACCTGCGCGATGGTGATGCCGTGCAGCGAGGTCATCTCGCGCCGCACCGGCAATCGCACTCGTGACACGCTCGGCAGCGCGCGGGATGCCAGCGCTCCAGCGCCGGAAACGGCCAGCGCGACCGCCGGTACGGCCAGTCCGGTCGCGGCAACGATGCGCCGTCGCGCCATGTCGACGGGAGCTTTCACCACTCGGGGTTGCGACACGATCGCTTCAGCGGGCGTGGGACTCGACTCGCCAGGCCCGCCTAATGCGGGCGCCGCGGAGGCGACCACCTCAGCGCTCGTCCTTCGGGCAAGCCAGCTTCGGGCCAGCACCCCGCCGCGGAAGGCGGCGCTGATGAGGGCCATCAACCCGAAAGCGACGAGCGAGAGGAGCGCCGCGATCTGGATCGCCATCCCCGTCATGAGCACGACGTCCGGCAGCAGTGCCCGTAGCTCGCGCAACCCAGGCCAACCGGCCGCCGTCATGACCAGCGAAGGATGAAACAAAAGGGCGAACAAGGCCGCCCCTCGAGCGCCGCGCACCCAACGGGCACGCGGTGCAAGCTCGAGCACGCGGCGACGAACCAGACACCAGAGCAGCCAGTTGAAGCCGAGCGCGACCAGACCGACGAGTCGAAACATGCTGTGTACGGGCCGTCCCTGTGGAGCCGCGCCCGGAAGCGAGCGTTTTTAAGATACGTGCGGCGCTCGTCCGGAGTTTCAGCAGAGGGTGTATGGGATGGCGCTCCTCCCCTCGCGCTCATCAGTGCGCCAGCTGGCACAGCTTGACATGCTGCTCGACGGAATTGATGTGCGTTACGTTCGTCGGGCGGAGCACTGGCAACCCAAAAAAGCAAACGAGCGCGCGCAGGGGATCGACAAGACGATCGCGCTGTGATCAAAGCTAATTGTTGGCTCCGCCTCCGGACGATCACGA